>JAOZRF010000105.1 GCA_029940245.1 Desulfobacula sp. | reverse complement strand
GCGCTGGCGCTGGCCTCCTGAAAATTCATGGGGATACCGTCCCATCTGGGCCGGCCGCAGTCCCACCCGGTTCATCAATTCTGCAACCCTTTGCATGATATCATGCCTGGAAAGGGTCTCGTAATTCTTAATGGGCTCGGCAATGATCTGGCCCACATTCATCCTGGGATTCAGGGAGGAAAAAGGGTCCTGAAAAATAATCTGAAGAGATGTCCTGGTCTTTCTCAAGGTCTCCTTATCCATTTTGCCCAGGTCCTTTCCTTTAAAGAATACCTTTCCTCCCGTGGGTTGAGTCAACCTCAGAATAGATCGTCCAACAGTTGTCTTTCCACAGCCGCTTTCTCCTACTAACCCCAGGGTTTCTCCCGCATTCAGGCGAAAACTCACCCCGTCCACAGCTTTTACATGGTTTATAGTCTTCTGGAAAAAACCTTTTCGAACGGGATAATATTTTTTTAAATTTTCAACTTCTAAAACAGGCATGGAATCAGTTTTCTCCATAATCATCCGATGTCAGCCAGCAGGACACCCGGCGGTTTTTTTTAAGATGGATCATGGGCGGTGATTCTTTTTTGCAGATGTCCATGGCCTCACTGCACCGGGGATGGAAACTGCATCCCTTTGGCATGTACAAAAGATTGGGTACAATACCGGGTATTTCATTGAGCCGGGTTTTTTTATCCTGGGTTATTACGGGTATGGATTTTAACAATCCTCTGGTATAAGGATGTCGGGCATCATGGAACAATTCCACCACAGGTGCCTCTTCCACCACCCGGCCCGCGTACATGACCACGACCCGGCTGGCCATCTGGGCCACCACCCCCAGATCATGGGTGATCAGGACAATGGACGTATTGGAGCCTTTTTTCAGATGTTCCAGAAGTCGGATAATCTGGGCCTGGATGGTCACATCCAGGGCCGTTGTGGGCTCATCTGCAAAAATGAGGCAGGGATTGCAGGACAGGGCCATGGCAATCATGACCCGCTGGCGCATGCCTCCTGACAATTTATGGGGGTATTGGCCGGCTCGTATTTCAGGAGAAGGGATCTGTACTATTTCCAGCATATGGATTGCTTTTTCCCAAGCCTTTTTATTGTCCAGTTTTTCATGGAGACGTAAGCTTTCTGCAATCTGTTCCCCCACCGTTAAAATCGGATTCAAGGATGTCATGGGTTCCTGGAAAATCATTGAGATAGTGCTGCCCCGGATCATCCGCATTTCCTCCGGGTCCAGGTCGAGCAGGTTTTTCCCATTAAAATCCACCCGTCCCTGAATGGTGGTCATGGAAGGATTTAAAAGTCTGAGCACGGAAAGGGCAGTCACACTTTTTCCACACCCGCTTTCCCCAACAAGCCCCAGGGTTTCTCCGGCAAAGACATCAAAATCGACCCCATCCACAGCCGTAATGGTGCCGTCATGGGTATGAAAACTGGTCTTCAGCCCTTTTATGGAAAGAAGCGGGTCTGAAGTTACCTTCATATCTTGCTCCTTGGGTCAAAGGCATCCCTTAAGCCGTCCCCCAGCAGGTTAAAACTCAAAACTGCCAAAAAGATGGCAATGCCGGGAAAGGTTGCCACATGGGGTTTGCCCATCATATAGGCCCTTGCCGATCCCAGCATGGAGCCCCATTCAGGCGTGGGTGGTTGAACCCCTATTCCTAAGAAACCCAGGCCTGCGGCAAATAAAATAGCCGTTCCCATACCCAGGCTTGTCTGGACAGTGATAGGGGCCAGAACATTGGGCAGGATATGGCGAAGAATAATGTGTCGGTCTTTTGTACCAATTGCCCGGGCTGCTTCTACATAGACCTCTTCTCTTATAGTCAGAACACATCCTCTTACCAGCCGAATATATAATGGCACCATACTGATCCCGATGGAGATCACCGTGTTTTCCAACCCCACCCCCAGGATGGCCACCAGGGCCAGGGCCAGCAAAAATCCTGGAAAAGCAAGCATCATATCCGTAAATCGCTGGATGATAAAGTCTGTCTTTCCCCTATAATATCCTGAGATAAGGCCGATCGGCACCCCGAATAAGAGGCCTACCCCGACAACACCCACGGCAATCATTAAAGAGACCCTGGACCCGTAAAGGATGCGGCCCAGAATGGATCGGCCCAGTTCATCAGTCCCCAGAAAATACTTTGCACAAGGAGGAGAAAGGGAATCCATAAGGTTAGGGGCTGAAGGATCGCCCCTGAACAGAATGGGGGCGCCCAGGGCGCAACCGATATAGATAAGCAGGAAAATTCCGCCCATGAGGGCTGCTTTGTTGCGCTTGAGCTTGGCCCAGCCGCGGCCGGAAGAAGATTTAACGTCTTCATCCGGTTCAATATCATTATTTTTTGTATTTATATAAATATTATTCATATCGAATTCTTGGATCTACAAAAGCATAAGTCAGGTCAACCACAAGGTTGACCAGGGTATAGAGCAGCCCGAAAATCAATATGCTGCCTTGAATCATGGCGTAATCCCTTGCCAGGATAGAATCGACAATGAGCCGACCCAAACCTGGCCAGGCAAAAACGGTTTCAGTTAAAACAGCCCCACCCAGGAGCAACCCGAATTGAAGCCCAACCACAGTAATAATTGGGATCAGGGCATTTTTCAAGGCATGCTTGATAATGATTGCCTTTTCCTTTAATCCTTTGGATCTGGCAGTGGTCACATAATCCTGGGACAGAACTTCCAGCATGCAGGATCTTGTCATTCGTGCAATAAAGGCCACCACAAAAGCAGCCAGGGTGACTGAAGGCAGAACCAGGTGCTTCCAGGTACCGATGCCGCCTGCTGGAAGCCATTGCAGGGTAATGGAGAACACAATCATGAGCATGATCCCCAGCCAGAACACAGGCATGGAAATTCCAAAAAGCGAGGCAATGGTCACCAGATAATCCACCCATGAATAGGGCCTGACCGCGGCAATGACCCCGGCCGGGATGCCAAAGGCACAGGCCAGGGTAATGGCGCACAGGGCTAGAAGAACTGTGTTTGGAAGTTTTGCCCAGATCTCTTCAATCACCGGATTCTGGGTGCGGGCCGATACGCCCAGATCCAGGTGAACCAGCCGGTTTAAAAAAGATGCATACTGAATATAGACGGGTTTATCCAGTCCCATCTGGACCCTGATTATTTCCACATCCGCGGGCGAGGCCATCTGGCCTGCCAGGACCTGGGCCGGATCTCCGGGAAGCATCCTGAGCATGAAAAAAAGCAGCAGGGTGATCCCCAGAAGAACCGGAATAATGGCCAATAATCTTTTTAACAGAAAATTGAGCATGTGTGTTGATTATTCCATGGTGATATAGGTTGGATAAAATTTTTCCGTTGGTGTGACCACCAGGTTTTTAATTTTGCTGGAATAGGCCAGAACAAATTTTTCAACATGGAGCCAGATCCAGGGGCAGTCATCCCAGACAATCTCGGAAGCTTGCTTGAGCAATGCAAATCGTTTATTGGTATCCAGCTCTTTTCTGGATGCCTTCATGATTTCATCATACACTGGATTGCTGTAAAAGGAAGATCCCAGTCCCTTGGGTGGATTGACTTCTGTTGTAAACTGACCGTAAAGGGCCATATCAGCATCCAGGAATAAGGGACCCCAGCCTAGAAGGAAGACTTCCAGTTCGCTTTTTTCAATGGGTTTTAACAGGCCGGCAACATAGGTGGGCCAGTCATAGGTTCTCAGCTCAACTTTGACACCAATGGCCTGGAGATAGGCCTGAACCACTTCTGAAACCTGTTTGTCAAATAGATACCGGCCATTTGGGGTTCTCATGTTAATGGTTTTTGAAAAATCAAAATTGGCTTCTTTTAACAATTGCTTGGCTTTTCCCGGATTATAATCATATTGGTGGTCCATTTTGACATAGCCAAATATTTTGGGAGATACTGGGCCGTCCATTGGCTGGGCAGTATTGAACAAAATCCTGTCCACAATGGCTTTTTTATCAATGGCATAGTTGAAGGCCTGACGGACCTTTTTATCCATGGTCACCCCTTTTTGACAATTGAGACCCATGAAAATAGTTCGGGTATCAAGGGGCATTTCAACTATAATATTTTTCTGGGCTTGAAGATCTGCCACATTGGAAGGCAGAGGTTTGTAACAGATATCAATTTCACCGGTTCTGAGCATGGCTTCCCGGGTGGTGGCTTCAGGGACAATTTTAAAGATGATCTTGTCAACCGTGGGGGCTTTTCCCCAATATTTTTCATTTCGGGTCAGCACGATTCTGTCTCCCTTGACCCATTCGCTGAGTACGTATGGGCCGGCACCAACGGGATGCTGGCGTACGTCTTCACCATATTTTGTCAGGGCTGCTGAACTGATGGGAGAGACAAGGGCCATGGACATGGTGGCATTCAAAGGGGAAAAGGCATACTTCAGGTTCAACTGGACTGTGTAGTCATCAATTTTTACACATTCTTTTACCATGGACACGGCAAACCTCAACGGAACCCGCATTTTAGGGTCTAAAATCCTGTCCCAGGTCTGTTTGAGCACATCTGCATTAAACGCAGTGCCATCACTGAATTGAACATTTTTTTGGAGGTGCATTATCCAGGTCAGGCCGTCTTCTGACACCTCGTGTTTGGCGAGAAGCCTGGGGTGAAGCGTACCATCCGGGTCCTGAAAATACAGGTTGTCATAAACCAGGTCGCAGATATTCTGGAACAAGGTTGTGGTCTGTTCCTGGGGATTTAAGGTGTCTGCATCCACCCCGATTCCGATTTTCAGCTCCTTGATCTGGGCAGCACTGGACACTGGGGCCAGTAAAAAAACAGCCATGATGATAATGGCAATACAGATAAAGAACTGTTTAAAATGTTTTGAACTCGCTTTTTTTCTCATCTTACATCTCCTTTTGTAAAACAGTTTTTTTATTTATCCTCTATGAATTGACCGCTCTTCATAACCCGGGCGATTGCATCATTTCCATTTAATATGTCTATATTTTCCATAGGGTTATTTTTAACCAGGACCAGATCAGCGATTTTGCCGGGTTCAATCGTGCCAATGCTGTTTTCCAGGCCGAGTACCCGGGATGCAGTACTGGTTGCGGCTATTAAAGCCTCCATGGGAGATAATCCATGTTTGACCAGCAAGGGAATTTCCATGAGGTTTTTCCCGTGATAATTAAATGGTGTTCCGGCATCCGTTCCCATGGCAATGGTGACACCTGCCCCATGTGCTTTTTTAACGCTCTCTTTGTGGTGGGGAGCAACAATATTATTCTTTTCAACGGCCCAGGCCGGTATGCCGGCAGCAATGCCCATTTTTCCGATGTGGTACATGGCTGATATGGTCGGGACAAAAAATACTGAGTTTTTCTTCATAAAAGAAATAATTTCATCTGTGAGATAAATACCATGCTCAATGGAATCAATGCCGGCATGGAGGGCATCCAGAATCCCCTGGCTACCCATGGCATGGGTGGCTGTCCTTTTACCTGCCTTGTGGGCCTCTTCAATGCCGGCTTTCATCTCTTCATAGGTGAGCTGGGCACTGCCCGGCTCAACGGCCGCTGTCAAAACACCGCCCGTGGCCATGAATTTAACGATGTCTGCTCCGGCTTTAATCTGCTCCCGGGCGGCACGGCGGACATCATCAGGTCCATCCGCCTCCCGGCCGATGGGCCATCCATGACCTCCGGTCATACAAATCAGACGACCTGCTGCCAATATCCTGGGACCTTTGATCAGACCGGATTCTATGGCCTGTTTCAGTTCCAGATCAATACCGTTTTTTCCCCCCAGATCCCGAACCGTGGTAATGCCGGCTTCCAGGGTTTTTCTGGCATTCTCCACAGCTTTTATGGTTGTGATCAGGGCGGATTCATTGGCCAGGGCTCCAATGGGATCAGGGCTGCCTGACATGACCAGATGAACATGGCAGTCAATAAATCCGGGAAAAAGGGTGGCACCCTCAATCGGGACCTTACGCGTATCTTTGTCAAGTCCTGAGAATGAATCACTGATGCTGACAATTTTATCATCTTCCACAAGCACAGTGGCATGCTCCAACACCTTGCCATTGCCCACAAATACCCGACCATTTACAAAAGCTGTCCTCATGATCTCTCCATTATTGTCGTTTTTTGATTTGTTTTTGATTATTTGTTTTAAAACTATTCATTGGACAAATGATTTTAACAGATATAAATTTTCAGTCAAGATTGTAAACATCTTTTTATTTTGATATTAGGATGCAACAGGTTGTGAATGATAATAAAATATTTGAGGAGTGATTTTAAATGCAAAGTAAAAAAAAATGGTTTTTAACATTTATAATGGTTTTTTTTGTATGTTGTGAATGTTTGGCAGCGGAAGAGAAACAATCTATTGAGAAGGCAGATCTTGAAAAGCAGATCAGCTATGCCCTTGGATATAATATTTTTGACAAACTAAAAGAAACCTTTGAAATTGACCCCACATTTTTTATGATGGGGGCCATGGACAGACATGAAAAACAACCTAAACTGACTCAAGAAAAATTAGAACAGATCCTTAAGTCTTATCAGCGGCTGGCAAGGCAGAAACAAATAGAGAAAATTAAAATGGAATCTAAAGTAAACAGGGAAAAAGGAATTATGTTTTTAGAGGAAAATAAGAAAAAAGAAAATGTTGTAACCCTTCCATCCGGGCTTCAATATAAAATTATTATAGCGGGAAAAGGTCCTCTGCCAAAGGCAACGGATACTGTAGAGTGTCACTATAAAGGCAGGTTGATTGACGGAACAGAGTTTGATTCTTCCTATCGACGGGGCAAGCCTGCAGCATTTCAGGTGGGCGGTGTGATTAAAGGCTGGATTGAAGCCCTGCAGATGATGAAGGTGGGATCAAAATGGGAATTGGTTATCCCGCCGGAACTGGCTTATGGGGACAGAGGCGCAGGATCTCTGATAAAGCCGGGTGCCACCCTGATTTTTGAAGTTGAATTACTGGGCATTGTGGACTAATTAATTATGCTGGTTCTTGGAATCAACGGCAGCCCGAGGTACAATGGGAATTCTCAGTATCTTATGTCTGGTTTCATGGAAGAAATGAAAGACAGGGGATATGACACCCGGGTGTTGGCTGCACCCAAACTCAAGATCAACCCCTGCATAGGTTGCGGCAATTGTGAAACAAAAGGGGTGTGCGTTTTTGAAGATGATTTTACTCATATTTTTCTTCCGGCTGTAATCAAGGCTGACATTATCGTGATCAGCTCTCCGATTTATTTCTATGCTTTTCCGGCAGCATTAAAAGCCTTGATTGATCGTATTCAGGTGTTATGGTCAAGAAAATACAGACTTAAAATGGATGAATTTAAGGGTCGCAAGCGAAAAGGTATCCTTCTGGCAGTGGGCGCAACCCGTGGAAAGGACCTGTTTGACGGGCTCAAGCTGACGACGCGGTATTTTTTTGATGCCGCAGATATTCAATACAAAGCCGACCTCTGCTATAGAGGGATTGATGAAAAAGGTGAGATGGAAAATCATACCACCGTTAATGAAGATATTAAAAACCTGGCCCGAAAGTTTTAACGTCTGGATTAAATGTATGAAGAAAACCTATATCACGGCACAGAACCTGTTAGAAAATTCTTTTAAACTGGCTCATGAAATTTATGCAGATGGTTTCCGCCCCCAGTTCATCGTTGGAATATGGCGGGGAGGTACTCCCATTGGTATCGCGGTACAGGAGTATTTTGAATATAAGGGTGTGAGCACGGATCATATTTCAGTGCGTACATCTTCTTATTACGGCATCAATCAACAGTCCAGGAAAATTCGTGTTCATGGCTTAGATTATTTGATTGAAAATGCGAATTCAAAGGATGGTTTACTCATCGTTGATGATGTCTTTGATTCCGGACGTAGTGTGGATGCATTGATACAACAGATAAAGAAGCAATCCAGGCTAAATACACCTTCTGATATTCGCGTGGCCTGTACCTGGTACAAACCTTCAATGCGTGCAGTAGATATCAAACCCGATTACTATAGGCACGCAACGGATGAATGGCTGGTGTTTCCACATGAGCTTAAGGGTCTGACCAAAGAAGAAATAGCAGAAGGAAAAAACGATCTTAAAAATATTTTATATTTATTTTAGTATTTCACCACGAAGCTCAATCAGGAAACACTGGATACCTGTTATCCGTCCGTATAAAACTGACAATTCCTTTGATGTGACCCAAAGACTGTCTTCCCTTGAAAGGTGTTATAGAGTTTTCGGAATATCTATCTAAAGGCGGAGTATTTGAAAAGTTCAAAGATATTAATT
>JAOZRF010000511.1:763-2225 GCA_029940245.1 Desulfobacula sp. | reverse complement strand
TCTTTTTTGATGGTAAGGGAAAGGCCCAGATGTTTGCCGATTATCATCAATGCCTCAAGCAGCAACAGAAAACGTCCACAGTAACCCCAAAAAAACAGCAATCTAAACCCCAGAATCCAGGCAAAAGTCAACCCAAAATCTCTGGTTTTTCTTACAAGCACCAGTTTGAATTGGATAAGATAGAAGAAAAAATACTCGTGGCTGAATCTGAGGTAGAAAGCATTCAGAAAGAAGCTGAAACTCCCGCTGTGATGGAAAATCCAGGCACCCTTGCCACGGTGTACACCCAACTCCAAAAAGCCCAGGAAACAGTGGACACATTGTATGCAAGATGGGAAATCCTGGAGGATTTAAAATCACAATCGACATAAGGGACTTCCCCGAAAATAGGCTACACTATGGGCTACTCACTTAAGGCGGGACAAGCTTTTAAAATCAAGCATCCTGGCAGCATGGAATTTTTTAGAGGTACAAAGCTAATTATCCATATAAAACCCTTAAAAATATCCCGGCTTAAGTGGGTAGGCAAGAATTAGAACTGCTGTGGCAAATCAAAATTTATATTGACCCGAAAACAATTGGGTGGTATAGTTATCGTTTATATATCAAGATATAATACTTTGTATTTTGATCGTCAACTACCATTCCAGAAGACAAGATTCGGAAGGGGACTTTTCGGTTAAAAGTAAAAAAATGGCAGATAGCCCAGCCATTGACACAGGTATGAGCAACCCCACAGAGCCGGATTGTCCGGTTCCCCATTATTATCCTTGCTCCGCATAAAAACGGGGCTGTAATCCGCAAGGAGAGCGTACATGAGAAGATATGAAACCATCTTTATTGCAGATCCTGATCTCCAGGAAGATGCCAGAAAGAATCTATTTGATAAATACAAAAAACTGCTGGTACAGGAAAAAGGCATCCTCGTCGACTTTGATGACTGGGGAAACAGAAAACTTGCCTATCCCATAAAGAAAAAAGCACGGGGCCATTATGTCTGCATGACCTATGGTGGAACCGGCGTACTTGTCACCGAGCTTGAACGTAACTTCCGCCTGGACGACAAAGTTCAAAAATTCATGACGGTCCTGCTGGAAAAAGATGTTACGGCCAGTGCCCTGGAAGCGGAAATTGCCGCAGCAGCTCAACCGGAAGAAGTAAAAGAACCCGCCCCCGCAGCCACAGATGAGGCAGCAGACGAGGTAACTGAGGCCGCAGAAGCTGACACCCCGGAAGAAGCCAAAGCCCCGGAGACCGAAACCGCTGAAGCTGCACAGGAGGAAAACTAACCATGGCATTCCAGAAAAAAAACACAAAAAAAAGATTTTTCCAGCGTCGTAAAGTGTGCCGATTCTGCGCAGACAGCACCCTTGACATCAATTATAAAGATGCCAAGGCATTAAGACCTTTTATCACCGAGCGGGGTAAAATTATTCCCCGACGTATCACAGGCACCTGTGCC
>JAOZRF010000511.1:0-753 GCA_029940245.1 Desulfobacula sp. | reverse complement strand
AGCCAAACATCAAAGAAAACTAGCAGTTGCCATCAAACAGGCCAGAACCATCGCGTTCCTGCCCTATGTTGGTAAACTCAGTTAACCCCACCAAAGAAAATATAATGGATCAGTTACCCCATCCCCAAAACGCCCGGACTGCCATATTAAAGGATATCCTCACGGGTATATCCACATGCCTGGTTATCGTTTCCATCACCCTTTATGTGCCCTTACTGGGATTTCTAATGGCCATGATGCTACCCATGCCAGTGCTTTTTTACCGGCTGAAACTGGGAAGAACCATGGGGGCCGTCATTGCCACCGTGGTGCTGGGAATAATTGCAACGGCTTCAGGGGAACTATCCATTGACACACTGTTTTACGGGGGACTCCTGCTCACCGGATTCATGATAGGTGAATGCATGGAAAGAAATTTTTCCATTGTCGCAACAGGGCTCTACACGACGCTGGTGACTCTGGGCATCTGCTTTTTCATTGTTCTTGCCCAGACCACGTTCACCGGGGAGGCACTTCTTCCCATGGTGTCCACCTATGTCAGGGCAAACCTTGATCTAACCATGGAATTATACAGCAACATGGGGATCCCCCAGGAAAATATGACAGTGATTGCCCAGTCCATGGACACAATCCAATATGTTCTGGTGCGGGTTCTTCCCTCATTATTTGTCTCAATGCTGCTTGTTGTCATCTGGAGTAACATCCTTTTTATCAAAAAAATCCTCATGAAAAAAGGGATACACTTTAAAGAGC
>JAOZRF010000510.1 GCA_029940245.1 Desulfobacula sp. | reverse complement strand
TTTCTATTACTTTTCTTGATAAATGATGCATCAATTGATACCTTTCCACCAAGAGATTTGATGTATGAAATAACCTGATCGTAGCATTTCTCGCATAAACATATTTCATGATATTCTTCGTCCTTTGATGATGAATATCCCCACCTTGCAAAAAATTCAGCGTATTCGTAATCACCAAATTCTGTTCTTGTAGACTTGTTACAAATATCACAAATTATATCAATGACATCTTCTTTTTCAATCTTGCCAATGATCTTCATCTCATAAATGTCCCTAATCGAGGGGTTCGTGCGGAACGTTCATCAATTACCTGGTTAATAGCGCTTTTTCTATTCTACATCACCCTCTAACCCGGCAATGACAATATCCTCTATCCTGTCAAGGACGCCAATAAGGGTAACTTGATTGCTTTCCTTTACACCATCCGGCAAATGGACATGATAGGGAAATGTTTTCAAGCCCTTGTGATGTGGAGCAGTGTCCCAGCGGAATATAAGATTGTTTTCATTGTCCATATAGTGGAATCTATAATGCACATTTTCTTCTAAGAGAACTTCTTTAAAGTGGAATATAGAGCCATCCTTAAAGGTTATACTTCCACCGATAATACCGACATCAGCATCTTCATCATATTCCGTGTCAATGCTTACTCGCTCTGTTAACCATTCTAACTTTCCTATCCTGTTTTTGATCTTCTTAAAATAGCGAATGGTCACAGGGAGAGTCCTTCTATTATCTTTTTCTGCCTAATTGTTTTGCTGTACGCCTTATATACAAAGAGCCAATCGAACCATTCAGCATCATCACCAAGTTTTCCGGCAGTGAATGCTTTGTAAAACTCCTTGCTTTTCATCTTATACTTCCTTTCAAAGCCTTTGAGGCGCTTGAGATAATTCTCTGCCTTTACGCTCAACAGTTTCTCTTTTAAGACTATACCGGATTTAAGTATCGGCAATGCCTCGCACGTTATCTCTATTTGTTGCATATGCTCCTCCCACTACCTGAGTCCCTGTAAATATGGGGTCTGACCCCGCTAACCTTTTGTTATTATAATTAATTTGCTTTAAAAAAGTCCGAAATTAGCTCTTAAACCCCACTTTTGGGGGGCAAAAAGTGGGGTTTAATGCCGATAAAGTGACTGAAGCAGGAATTTTCCTCGTTTACCAACATTACCGCATCAATCAGATCCGGCACCCTGCCGATATGATCAATAATCCACAAGGATATTCACACCTACTTTGGTTTGCACAAGATGACATGACCCTGTGACACAATTTTTTGCTCCGAAATGTTCAATTTCAGGTGTCATTATTTATCCTTTTCCGACCGCCAAAAATACCAAAAGTCTTTTCAAAAATCGCAATAACTCCGGCTATGTTCAATTACGATTCTTCAAGCCATCAAACACGCGCTGACACAATCCTTCTGCTATCCAAATATCATTTCTCTCAATAATACTGTCAAATATTATTCGAACTTCATCAAGGGACAATATTTCCTTACTATAACCTTTTACAATAACTCCCAGAGTTCCCTTTACTGAAAACCCGAGCGCTTGGGCCTCAGATCGAGCCAACATATCATCTAAAAGCACCAGATCGGCATTATGCTCCAGAGAAAGACTTAACGTCTCCTTTTCACCTTTATGCAAGGGCAACGCTGCTACATCAGCGTTTTGTTTCTTTATTGCCTTTACAATCAGGTGTTTTTGCTGAATTGCCAATTTGACCTGGAGGGAATCGGAAAAACCCTGCTCCATACCACGCAGCACAACTTCATCGTAAACAGCCACCGGCATTAACACATTTCCATACAGTCGATCGAGCAAATGCAAAAGGCCCAGCTTTGCCAGCGCCATTAACGGGCCTGCATTAGTAACTACGATCATTCCAGCTCTTCCTTAACCATTTTTTCTGACCAACGAGGCTGAATGCCGTCTGCTTTAGCCTGACGTATCAGCTCCTGTTGAGATAGACCGGCAATTTCTGACGCACGCCCAAACGATACCAGGCCACGTTTGTAAAGATACAAGGCTTCATGAACCTTTATCTGGGCTAAACCCAGCAACAGTAATTCACCCAATCTGTCCTTGTATCCATCTAATTCAACAAGACGTTCATCGGGAATTTCAACAGTTGCTTTTGCCATTGCCTTACCCTCCTTATTCGGGGTCTGACTTATTCGGGGTCTGACCCACTTAAGTTGTTGGTTTTAATGCATTATTGG
>JAOZRF010000509.1 GCA_029940245.1 Desulfobacula sp. | reverse complement strand
AGATAAGGGCTCGGGATGTGATCTGATAGGCTTTCATAAGGCATTTGCCAATGTGCGGGTCTGGCTTGGATATCATAACTTCTCTTTTCAGCTGGGTAAGATAGTGGATGGAATCATCCACAGACAATCCAAAGGATATCACTGCTGCAAATATGGTCAAAGGGTCCAGGGGAATATCAAGCCAGCCCATCAGCCCGAATATGGCAAACATGGGAAATATATTCGGTACCAGGCTCATTATGCCAAGAAGAAAAGATTTCAGCTGAATGATAATTAACAGGGTGATGACGACCAATGCCAGAAGAAGGGTTTTTAGTTGGGATGAAACCAGTTCAGAAGTCTGGGTTCTGAGGAGTATCATCTGCCCGGATAAATATACATCCATATTTTCACCCATTATTTTTCTGGAATCTTGAATGATTTTTTCCAGTGTGGTTTCCATCCTGGCAGAGGAACCAGCCTGGATATGGACAATGATTCGAAGTGTTTGCTCCCCTGGATACACATGGGATCTAAGGAATTCGTGGTCAGGGGTTTTGGACAAAATTTGTTTGAAAATAAGTTCAGGCATGACCATCCAACCGGAAGAATAGTTTACAGCAAGCTGAAAAATCAAAGGAGTGAGGGAGTCAATCCCCTGGATGCCGGGCATGGATTTTATTTGTTTTTCCAGTTGAGACAGGTCATACCAGAATTTTTTGGAATGAAACTGGCCTGCCTTGTCTTTCAGCACCAGGGAAAAGGAGTGTCCGGGTGAGATATTATTTTCAACATAGTTCATGTCCATGGATTCCAGGGTACTGTTGATCATGGGAGTGGTCAAGTGTTTTAAAGCTTGGATTCTGGGGATACCCAGTCCCATGAGAATCAAAAAAATAATTCCCAGGGCCAGTGAAGTTTTAGGTTTTTTAAATCCCATGGTCATATGAGTGTTCTTGAATTTTTCAAGAAGATCGTTTTTCGATTTATGTGCGATTCGGGAAACAGGAAATTTTAATAAATAAAATGAAGTGGTTATTGTCGTGAGGATAAAGGATAGGATTACGCCAGAGGTAATGATAATTCCAGCCTCCCGGACCATGGACACTGGACTTATGGTCAGGCTCAAAAAACCGGCAGCAGTGGTCAATGCACACATGAGGCAGGGGCGAAGAATTATTTCCAATGTTTTGGTCAATGCCTTTCTTCCAGGGTAAAAGGGTGCCAGTTCCATATATTTGGATACAATATGTATGACCAGGGTTGCCGTTGTAATAAGGATAAACCCGAAACTAAGTCCTGTGGCAAGGTTCAGGGATATTTTAAAAATTCCCATGAATCCCAGGGTCCAGATCAGGGAATTGAGGCTTGTTATCAGGACCATGACAGGAGCACCCGGTGTTTTGAAAATATATAAAGCAACCCCCATGCCGAAGAATAATCCCAGGACGCCGAAGGTAAGTGCGTTGTAAAGATTATACCGTTCAAAGGCGGATCGCAGGACAGGAATTCCCACGGCATAACAATGGGGGGCTTCCGGGAATGTTCCTGCGATAATTTGTTTCATCTTTTCAAGGTGTTTTTCAAAGGCAAAGCCATTGATTTTTTCGTTGTTGATCCTGACGATAAAGGCCAGGGTTTTTAAGTCTTTGGATATCATCCTTGCAAGGCCTGGAATAATTGAATGAAATTTTAAAATGGTTTCAGCATTGAAAATCGTATCAATACCCAGAGGCTTCAATAGATCAGGCCCTTGGACGGAACTTAAATCAATTACCTCCAGTACAGATTCCATGGAATTGAGTGTTTCATGGACCTGAGCAATCTTTTTTTTTACTTCAGGGTCGGAAATGGGCAGGCTGGATCTAACAGCAAGTAAAATATAGTCGTCTGGGCCAAAGGATCTGATAAATGCTTTGTAGTCTTCATATTTTTCAGAATTTGTGTTGGTAAAGGAAACACCCGAGTCTTCTATGCTTACCTGGGAAGCGGGTATGAAAAAAAACAGGGAGGAAAAAGCAATAATTATTATCAATATCCTGTTTTTTTCAACCAAAAGGGTTGAGATATATTTAGAGGAAAATAAGATAGTTTTTTTCTGTTGCATATGGTTCCAGGTCAGATCAAATTGTAAATTGGTTCATTCCCTATCCTTTATGCACAGGCCTCTCTCAGGCACATTTAGAAATCGCCATTTGCCTTGATTTTACCCGGGTTTTTTTCAAAATGCTGAAAACATCCTTTGGCATTCCAAAGG
>JAOZRF010000508.1 GCA_029940245.1 Desulfobacula sp. | reverse complement strand
GCACCCTGGTAGATCTCAACATCAAAATCAAACCCTGTATTTAATATATTTTTACCTAAAAGGCCGTATTCCTTGGCCTGCTTGATTGCTATCTTAAGGCGCTTGATGGCCAACTGGTATTCTGTTCTGCAATAGATATACCCTTTGTCTGCATTAATGGCTTTTGCTGCAATGGCCATTCCTTCCAGCACACAATGGGGATCGGCTTCAAGAATGCTCCGATCCATAAATGCACCCGGGTCTCCCTCATCTGCATTACACAGAACATATTTTGTATTCCCGTCACTCTTTCGTGCAAAATCCCATTTCATCCCCGTGGGAAATCCTGCGCCACCTCTTCCCCTGAGCCCTGATTTCATCATTTGATCAACAATATCATCGGGTTCCATATCCTTTAAGACCTTGACAATGGCAATATATCCGTCCCTGGCAATATACTCATCGATTTTTTCAGGATCAATTCGTCCCTTGTTTCTCAGGGCTCTTGGCATCTGATGGGCAAAAAATGAAATATCATCCTGTTTTGTTACCCGTTTTTTAGTTGCAGGATCCTTGAACAAAAGTCTTTCAACGGGGGTTTTGTTTATAATCTGTTCTTCTATTAATTCAGGGATATCTTCTGGTTTAAGCTTGATATAAAAAATACCCTGGGGCTGAACCACCAGAAGAGGACCCAGGGCACAAAATCCGTTACAACCGGTTTCAACAATTTTTACCTTATCTGAAAGCCCTCTTTTTTCAATTTCTTCATAAAGGGTTTGTTTTACCTTAATACTTCCAGTTGCATGGCATCCGGTTCCACCGCATATCATCAGACGGATAACATCTGGATCTGCAATGATGGCTTTTGTTTTTTTTCTTATTTTTGTAAGGTCACTTAAGGTTAGTTGTGACATGTTTTTTTCCTTTTCTACTTGTAATTTTCCAGAGACTTAATCACATTTTCAGCAGCAATCTCTCCATGTGTATCTTCTCCCACAACCATCACAGGCGCCAATCCACATGCCCCAAGACAGCGGACGCATTCCAGAGAAAATCGTCTGTCTATTGTTGTACCGCCCTCTTTTAGATGATATTCGTTTCCGATTCGGTTTATCACTTCACGAATACCTTTGACATAACAGGCAGTTCCTGTGCATACCTTAATCGTATGCCTTCCTTTGGGCTTAAGTGAAAAAAGAGAATAAAAAGATGCCACCCCAAATACCTCGCTCCCGGGGAGGTTCATCCCATCGGCAATATAGTCTATCAGTTCTACCGGCAGGTATTTTACAATCTCCTGACACTCTCTTAATGCAGTTATAACGGCTCCGGGCGTATTCTTGTTTGTTTCAATTACAGCATCTATTTTCTGCCACATCTCCTGAGTAATATCTTCATGATGCGGTTTCATAAAACAGGTCATTTTTATTTCTCCAAATATGATTCGAATTAGGCTTTTATCTTTATCCGGGTTAATTTTACAGCACAGACCTTGAGTTCCGGGATTTTTGATACAGGATCCAGTTTTGTACTGGTCAGTCTGTTTGCAGCCGCCTTGGCAAAATGAAACGGCATAAATATTGTTCCTTTTACTGCTTTTGATGAAAATTTTGCAATGGCCTGAACAGCACCTCGTTTTGAAGCTATTTCCACACGTTCACCATCGATAATGTTATATTGGTCAGCGTCTTCAGGTGTGAGTTCAATAAAGCATTCAGGTGATCTTTCATTTAACCCTTGGGATTTCATGGTCATGGTCCCGGTATGATAATGGTAGAGAACACGACCCGTGGTCATCAGTAAGGGGTAGTCTTTGCTTATTTTTTCAGTGGAGGGAATATACTCAATTCCATGAAACACTCCTTTACCCCGGGTAAATGTCTCCTTGTGAAGCATTGGTGTGCCCGGGTGATTTGGTCCCGGGCAGGGCCAGTGAAGACCGCCGTTTTCAAGCCGTTCATAGGTGATCCCTCTATAGGATGGGGTGACGGATGCAATCTCATCCATGATTTCACGGCTGTTTTGATAGGCCATTGGAACGTCCATGTGTGTGGCCAGGTTGCAGAGAATTTCCCAGTCTCCAAGCGCTTTTCCCGGCGCATTGACCGCTTTTCTGACCCGCTGTATACGTCTTTCCGTATTGGTGAATGTGCCATTTTTTTCCGCAAAACAGGTTCCCGGCAGAACAACATCTGCCAGCCGGGCGGTTTCGGTCATAAAAATATCCTGGACCACCAGAAAATCAAGGGCTTTT
>JAOZRF010000104.1 GCA_029940245.1 Desulfobacula sp. | reverse complement strand
TAAAAACCTTTACCCATTAACCTTTCCTGATCATGTTAATGTGTGGGATTCCGTCTTCAAGATAGCTTTTGGATACGGCTTCAAATCCAAAGGATTCATAAAAATCCTTTAAATACACCTGGGCTCCGATCTGGATATTTTCCCTGGGCCAGGTGCGGTTAATCTGCTCAAGGGCTTTTTTAACCATAACATTACTGATCCCCTGCCCCCGGCTGTTTTTTTTTATCACCACCCGGCCAATACAGACCTGTTTAAACCGTAATCCCGGCGGCAGGATTCTTAAATATGCCAAAATTTCTCCATCTTTATTTTTCCCGAAAAGATGAAGGGTTTCAGGATGTCTGTCCTTGTCGTCAATCTCAGGGTATGGGCAGTTCTGTTCCACCACAAACACATCGACTCTGAGTTTTAACAGTCCATACAGCTCATCTGTGCCAAGTCTTTTAAACGATTTTATGTCCCAGTCAATCTGAATCATTGGTTATCTTTTTTAGATGCTGTCTTATCCCAGTATGTTTGCTGATTCTTTATCATAGCAGATTTAAAATATGGTATTCATCATTGAATTACAAGTCCGGAAAATATCCATAGCAGAATCCCAGTTAATTTTAAATAAATTAATCCGGCATGGGTAAAAAAATAAATAAATTCTTCCTTGTTCAGAAATGCAAAACAGTCTAAACTGCAACTTTATAAACACTCATTCAGTATCTTAGGGACAAACTTAAGGGGTCAATTGTGAAAAAAACGATCATTATACTCATCATCATTGCAATGGCCGGGTTCTGCCTGGCAGATGAAAATTCAATCATATCCACTCATTTTTCTTTAAGGGATACACCAAAGTATGATGGCCCGGGGTTTACCCATTTTGATTACGTAAATCCGGATGCACCCAGGGGTGGGTCCATTACCCTTTCCGCCACGGGCACCTTTGACAGTTTTAATCGATATGCCCAGAGAGGTGATGCCGCCGAAGGAAGTGACCTGCTCTATGACACCCTGATGGTCGCTTCCGATGATGAGATAGATGTGCTCTATCCCTTGATTGCCCAGAAAATAGAATATTCAAAAGACTTTACATGGATTATTTTTACCATCAATGAAAAAGCCAGGTTCCAGGATGGAAAGCCCATTACGGCCCAGGACGTGGTGTTTACCTTTAACACGTTCATGACCCAGGGAGTTCCCCAGTTTAAAAGCTATTATAAAAATGTCGATCATGTGGAAGCCCTGGATTCCCTTCGGGTAAAGTTCTCCCTTAAAACAAGCCGGATGGATCTTTTGCACTCACTTGCAGGCCTTGCCATCCTGCCAAAGCATTACTGGGAGACCAGAAATTTTTCCGAGCCCACCATGGAAGTACCCCTGGGCAGTTCCGGCTTTACAATTGATACCTTTAAAATGGGGCAGTATGTGGTGATCAAACGATTAAAAGACTATTGGGCAAAGGATCTTCCCGTGAACAAGGGCCGCCATAATTTTGATTTTATCCGGTATGACTATTACAAGGATGAGGTAGTTACCCTGGAAGCCTTTAAAGCCGGAGAATTTGATTTCAGGTCCGAAAACGTGGCAACCCAGTGGGCCACCATGTATACAGGGGAAAATTTTGATAAAAAGTATATCATCAAAGAAGAGATCCCCCATGAAATTCCCCAGGCCATGCAGGCCCTGATCTTTAACTCCCAAAAAGAGGTATTCAAAGATGTAAGGGTTAGGGAAGCATTGACCTATGCCATGGATTTTGAATGGATGAACAAGCATCTTTTTTATAACCAGTATACAAGAACCCGCAGCTATTTTCAGAACACGGAATATGAGGCAAAGGGTCTGCCATCCCGGCAGGAAATTGCCTGTCTTGAACCCGTTAAGGACAAAATCCCGCCCCGGGTGTATACTGCTGAATTTCAACCCCCTGTAACGGATGGCAGCGGCAATATCCGGCCCCAGATGAGAATCGCTCTTTCCATCCTCAAAAAAGCCGGCTGGGAAATTGTCGACCGGAAAATGACCCATAAACAGACCGGGAAAATCATGGAATTTGAGCTGCTTCTGTACAGCCCTACCATGGAGCGCATCGCCATCCCCCTTCAGGACAATTTAAAAAAACTCGGCATTACCCTCAACGTCAGGCGGGTGGATACCACCCAGTTTATCAACCGGATGCGGGAACGCGATTTTGACATGATATCCGGCGGGTATGCGGCAAATCCCTTCCCGTCCACCAACCTGAAAATAGTCTGGCATTCAGGATACCTGGACTCCACTTATAATACTGCAGGCGTTCAGGACCCTGCCATTGATTATCTCATAGAAAAAATCGATAAAAACCAGACCGACAAACAAGCCCTGCTGAATTATGGAAGAGCCCTTGACCGGGTACTACAGTGGAACTTTTTTGTCATCCCGGAATGGCATTTGAGCAAATTCCGGGTGGCCTATTGGAATCAATTTTCACGACCGGCCATCCGGCCGAAATATGCCATCGGCTTTGTTGACACCTGGTGGATCGACAAAGAAAAACAGGCATCTTTGCCCAACCGGAATATCACACAATAAAGGATAATAATAAAAGAATATCATGGGCTCATACATCCTTCGCAGACTGCTCTTAATTATCCCGACCCTGATTGCCATTGTCACCATCAATTTTTTTATCATCCAGATTGCACCGGGCGGCCCCGTGGACCAGTTCATTGCAAAGATGCAGGGCCTGGACTCCGGCGTCATGGAGCAGGTATCCGGTGCCGGCAAAACAGAACTTGCACAGACTGACCTCAAGGAGAAAAACTCCTATCGGGGCGCCCAGGGCCTGGACCCGGAAGTGATTGCCGAGATTGAAAAACGATTCGGGTTTGATAAGCCCATCCATGTGAGATACTTTAAAATGCTCAAGGATTTTTTCTTCTTTGATTTCGGTGACAGCCTTTTCAGGGGCAGGTCCGTCATCGAGCTGATCGTGGAAAGAATGCCCGTGTCAATCTCCCTGGGGTTGTGGAGCACCCTCATCATCCATCTGGTCTGCATCCCCCTTGGCATTAAAAAAGCCTTAAAACATTCTTCCCGGTTTGACGTCTGGACAAGCACTGTGATCATTGTCTGCAATGCCATTCCTGTGTTTCTGTTTGCCATTCTTTTAATCATCCTTTTTGCCGGCGGCACCTATTTTAACTGGTTCCCCCTGCGGGGGCTTGTTTCCGTCAATTTTGACCAGCTGTCCCTTGTGGGAAAAGTCCTTGATTATTTCTGGCACATGGCCCTGCCTACGCTTGCATTGGTGATCGGCGGATTTGCCACCCTGACCTTTTTAACCAAAAATTCATTTCTAGATGAAATCGAAAAGCAGTATGTGGTGACAGCCAGGGCCAAGGGCCTGACGGAAAACAAGATTCTTTACGGCCATGTTTTCAGGAACGCCATGATCCTTGTCATTGCCAGTTTCCCATCGGCATTTATCGGCCTTTTTTTTACCGGATCCATGCTCATCGAAGTTATTTTTTCTCTGGACGGCATGGGACTTTTAGGATTCCAGGCCACGCTCCAGAGAGATTTTCCCCTCATGTTTGCAACCCTTTACATCTTCACCCTCATGGGCCTGATATTATCAATTATCAGTGATATCACCTATACCATTGTCGACCCTAGAATTGATTTTGAAAAAAGGTGATACCCATGCCGAAAATTAATCTAACAAAAATAAACCGGGAAAGATGGAACCGGTTTCGTGCCAACAAACGCGGATACATCAGCCTTTACCTGTTTGGTTTCCTTTTTTTCATCACGCTTTTTTCAGAACTCATCGCCAATGACAAACCCCTTTTGATCTATTATGATGCAAGTTTTTACTGCCCCCTGGTCAAAGAGTATGCAGAAACTCAATTCGGCGGGGAATTCGAAGCCCCGGCCGATTATAAGGACCCCTATGTCATAAAGCTGATCAATGAAAAAGGTTGGATGATCACTCCTCTGATCCCTTTTTCCTATAACACCATTAACTATTATCTTGAGGGGCCTGCCCCGTCCCCGCCGTCAAGAACCAACTGGCTCGGGACGGATGACCGGGGAAGGGATGTTATGGCCCGGCTTTTATACGGGTTCAGGATTTCCGTGTTGTTCGGCCTGACCCTGACCCTCTGTTCCTCCGCCATCGGGATTATGGCTGGGGCGGTGCAGGGCTACTACGGCGGTTCCATTGATATTTTCGGCCAAAGGTTTATCGAAATCTGGTCAAGCCTTCCCACGCTCTTCCTTCTCATCATTCTTTCCAGTGTGGTCCAGCCCAATTTCTGGTGGCTTTTGGGCATCACCCTGATGTTCGGATGGATGTCCCTTGTGGGCGTGGTAAGAGCAGAGTTTTTGCGGGGCAGAAATTTTGAATATGTGACAGCAGCAAAGGCTTTAGGCTTAAGCGATGCCAAAATTATTTTCAGACATGTCCTTCCCAATGCCATGGTGGCTTCCATCACCTTTATGCCGTTTATCCTGGGCGGCTCCATCACCACTCTCACCTCCCTTGATTTTTTAGGGTTTGGCCTGCCCGTGGGGTCTCCTTCCTTAGGAGAGCTTTTAGCCCAGGGCAAAGCCAATATGCAGGCCCCATGGCTTGGATTATCAGCCTTTATTCTCCTGTCCCTCATGTTCAGCCTTCTGGTATTTATCGGTGAAGGGGTCAGGGATGCCTTTGATCCGCGCAAAGTATATTAGGATATTGGTGTATTAATATATGAATGAAACCATACTGACCATACAGAACTTAAGCGTGTCCTTTAAAATGGGTACACGAATTACCAAGGCCGTTGAAAAAGTAGACCTTGTGCTGAAAAAAGGGGAAACCCTGGCCCTGGTCGGTGAAAGCGGCTCAGGCAAGACAGTCACTGCCATGTCCATCCTGAGACTGCTTCCACAATCAGCCATTTACCCTTCCGGCACCATTGAGTTTGGCCAAAAAAACTGCCTGACCATTTCAGATGAAGAAATCCGCAAAATCCGGGGCAATAAAGTCGGGATCATCTTCCAGCAGCCCATGACCTCTTTGAACCCCCTTCACAGGATTGGAAAACAACTCAAGGAATCCATTTTTCTGCACCAGCATACGAGTAATTCAGCGGCTGATGAACGAGCACTTTTATGGCTGAAACGCGTCGGACTGAAAAACCCCTTAAATAAACTGTCCTCATTTCCCCACCAGTTGTCCGGCGGGGAACGGCAACGGGTCATGATTGCAATGGCATTGATAAACGAACCCGATATCCTGATTGCCGACGAACCCACCACTGCCCTTGATGTAACGGTCCAGGCCCAGATCCTGGATCTTATCCGGGATCTTCAGGATGAAATGGGCATGGCCATCCTCTTTATCACCCATGATCTGACCATTGTAAGACGGATCGCTGACCGGGTGACCGTCATGAAGGATGGACGGATTGTGGAGACGGATCTGCCTGAAACCCTATTTAACGCTCCGGCCCACACCTACACCCGCCTTTTGATCGATTCAGAGCCAAAAGGCGGGCCTGATCCGGCCAATGAAGAAGATGCCATTCTGGTTAAAGTGGAACATTTAAAGGTCTGGTTCCCCATTCAAAAAGGCATCCTTAGAAAAACAGTGAATCATGTAAAGGCCGTGGATGACATATCCTTTACCATTAAAAAAGGACACACGTTAGGCATTGTCGGCGAAAGCGGATCAGGCAAATCCACTACGGGGTTTGCCATTTTAAAACTCAATAACAGCCAGGGGGAAATCATTCTAGGAGACAACAATCTTAATGACATGGATAAAAACCAGATCCGGCAATTGAGAAAAAGAATGCAGATTATTTTCCAGGACCCTTTTGGCAGTCTGAACCCACGAATGTCCGTTTCCCAGATCATCGGCGAGGGATTAAATGTCCATTACCCAGGCCTGACCCCGGACCAGGAAGAAAACGAGATCATCACCGTCATGGAAAAAGTCGGGCTTGATCCCGAAACCCGGCAAAGATATCCAAATGAATTTTCCGGTGGCCAGCACCAGAGAATCGCCATTGCAAGAGCCTTGATTCTTAAACCGGAGTTCATGGTCCTGGATGAACCCACTTCCTCCCTTGACCGGTCTGTCCAGTTCCAGGTTCTGGAACTGCTCAAAAAACTTCAAAAAGAATTTCGTCTGACCTATATTTTTATCAGCCATGACTTAAAGGTTGTCAAATCCCTGTGCCATGACATTGTGGTTATGAAAGACGGGGTTATTGTAGAGGCCGGCGATTCAGACAAAATCTTCTCCCATCCCGAACACGACTACACCCGGCAACTGATTGCTACGGCGTTTCAGGACCAGCCTTCTTAAAAAAATTATTGCCCTTTACACATAGCCGTAATAGTCCCGATGAACCGTTACCATATTGGCAAAATCCAGAAGGGTTCCCCAACTGAAAACCGGAATATGGATGATTCTTTGTAATGCCCTGGCAAAGGGTGGAAAACCCGTGCACTCCAGCACCATGGCTCCCATGTTGGGATGTTTTTCATAAAATGCCGTGGCAGCCTTAAGAAAATCCGCTTCAGCCCGTCCGTAATCAGCCTGTGGGATTTCCGGTCTCAGCCCTTGGGTCCAGAGATTGTCAAATTCCGGACATTTACCGTCATCCATGGCACCTCCCACCACATAGTTGCTTTCCGGATGTACACCCACACTTAAAAGATGTTTTTCAAGCAGATCCTTTTGGGTTGCCATGAGTATGCCCACAACTTGATCCGGGTTGATGATGGACTGAGCCCAGGGAACCTGCAGCAGGCTGGACATGAACACGGGAATATCCATGCGGGCTCTCACCTCTTTCTGGAAAAAGGCAAAATAACCGCATTCAGCGGCAATGGCCCTGCATCCCATTTTCTGGAGTTTCAGGGCTGCGGTCAGTATGGTATCAAGGTATTGATCCTTATCTTTGCCGCGAACCAGTTTTTGGATATCCAGTCCCTGGGCCACTTCATACTGGATAGGGTAAGGATAGGCACTGGGATTTCTCACATCTCCGGGAAAGCCGGGATAGGTTTCATCCAGGAGGATAATGCCAGGGCCCATGCCTGAACAGTGCACATTTCTGCTTTGTATACTTGTGATCCCAAAATCTCTGTTTTGATGCATATTTAAATTCCTTTAAAAAAGGTCATGGTTTGTTATTGTTTGGCCAAAAGCACCGTTTCAAGTATAAAGTGTGAAATCCCTTTATCCTTCATATAATCGTCCATATCTTGTTGAATCTTTTTGGGGTTGTCCGGGGTGGAATATT
Source organism: Desulfobacula sp. (assembly GCA_029940245.1). GTDB lineage: Bacteria > Desulfobacterota > Desulfobacteria > Desulfobacterales > Desulfobacteraceae > Desulfobacula. Next base: position 1,065 of record JAOZRF010000104.1, on the reverse strand, counting down.
TTTTCTCCAGTCTGGAAAGCCCTTTTTCAATCAAACGGGCAAACGCATTATTGTAGGCCTGGGGAGTATTGGTTTTGGCTGGGGCCAGTTCCGGTTGAAATAACAATGTCCTGCAATGTTTCAACGTATGGGGGCTGGTGAGAAACTCTCCTCCCGGCCCTGCCTGACGTATGATATCCAGAGCCAGGGAAGTCTCATCAACCACAAGGGGTTCATTATTTTTGTTCAACATTCGAATGATTTCCAGATCCACCATGAATTGTTCAAAACTGAATTGTGAAAAACTGTTCAGAATACCTGCACCATGAACAACAAGACTGGTACGATATTGATAATCATGGTTTAATGTCATCATGGCCTCGTATCCACTCTGGGCAGACACCTGCCCTGCATCCGTCACAGCACCGATTCCCCGGTTGGGCAAATTATATTTTTCAGCCATCTGGGTTGCCATTGCTTTAAAAGCAAACCTTGATGGTGATCCCAGGGAAAGACCACCGGTTCTCAGATCGGCAGGAGATCCCAGGCATCCATAAACCACGGGCATTCCCGGGGAAAGGGTCTGGGTAATACATGCCCCGGCCAGAAATTCCGCATTGGCCTGAACCATGCTGCCGGCAGGGGTGATGGGGGAGGTAGAGCCGAACATCAGACCCGGGGTGATGATGGCAGCCTGGTTGTATTCACCGCAGATGCGCAGGGTTGCCAGGGCATTGGCATCTATTTGAAGGGGACTTAACGTATTCACCAGAAAAAGAAACCTGGGGCAGCTTTTAAATTCATCCTCTCCGCCAAATGCAATGCAGCCAAGCTCCATAATACGCCGAGCCTGGATTTGCGTCCCCTGTATTCCAAGAAGGGGTTTGTCCCCAAGGGTGAGCGCTGCGTATATCATGATCAGGCTTGCCAGGTCAGGTTCAAGCTCCCCTGGCTGTATAAGGATGCCTCCGCTGAGGTGCAAAAGATCCGTGGCCTGCACCAGCTTTGCAATACGTATATAATCATTAAAACAGGCAGTCCGGCGCTGATGATCGCTCGTTACCACTTCAGGCACACCATAAGCCG
>JAOZRF010000103.1 GCA_029940245.1 Desulfobacula sp. | reverse complement strand
CAATACCGCCTCCCATTATTCCGGACCCGATCACTGCTGCTTTTCTGACTTTTCGTATCATGATTTCCTCCTATATAGTTCAAGGGTTATTTAATGTTTATGAATGAGCATTCATTTTTGATTAACAAATATCTGCCTGGAATGTCAAGGAAAATTATTGAGACGATAAGATCCGTTGATCAGAAAATTTTTCATTCAATTTCAAACGGTTATATATATTGATGCTTTAAAGTTGACTGCATTGATATTCAATATAAAAAAAAACTTATTTTATGAATACTCATTCATGAATAAGTTTCAAGTTTCTTGTAAACAATAGCGGGTTCTGCTATTATAAATTCTTATTTTTTAAGGATAGTTGTTAATTGGAGATGTTTGATGGCTTTAAAAGGCCCAAAGGTTAAATTTTCTGACATTCTGAACATTGATTCATTGACCGGGTTTATTTCAACACTCCAGAGGGAATCCGGGGATATCCCCTGGTATATGGATGGGAAAACAGATCCATGGGATCTTGTTGAAACAATCATGGGATTGAATATTGGAAAGTGCTTTGATAAAAGTTGCCTTGCCTTTGACTGGCTGAAAAAAATGCAGAATCCCGATGGATCATGGTATTCTTCTTATATTGATGGAACCCCAGAGGATCGAACCTGTGAAACCCATATGGCCGCTTATATTTCAGTGGGCCTTTTCCATCTCTGGTTGATCAATAAAGACACTTTTTTTCTTGAATATTTCTGGCCGACAATGGAAAAAGGAATTAATTATGCCATCAGCTTTCAGACAAAAACAGGAGAAATATACTGGGCCAAAAGCCCGGAAGGCAAAGTTGATCCCATGTCTCTTCTGGCGGGAGCAAGTTCCATTTTTCTGAGTTTAAAATGTGGTCTGGCCATTGCAGGCATTCTTGGAAAACGAAAAATTTCATGGGAAATTTCCTTTGATAAACTGGGAAAATCCATCCGGGAAAATCTTCACTTTTATAATGTCAGCAAATCCAGGTTTTCCATGTACTGGTTTTACCCCATCTTAAGCGGGGCTTTGACAGGAGAAAAGGCAAAGAATAGAATTGAAAAATACTGGGATAAATATGTTATAGACGGTCAGGGGGTAAGGTGCGTGTCTGATCAACCCTGGGTGACCATTGCCGAGACATCTGAACTTGTCCTTGCCCTGTGCGGTATGGGATATATTGAAAAAGCAAAACTTGTATTCTCCTGGATTCAGGACCGAACTTATAAAGATAGCACTTTCTGGTGCGGGTATACCTATCCTGACATGGTGATCTGGCCGGAAGAAAAAATATCATGGACAAATGCAGTGGTTCTTCTGGCAGCTGATGCTTTATACACTTTAACCCCTGCATCAGGCCTTTTTTGCCATAGTTCATGGGATGGATTTACATATATGGATTTTGCCAATTGATAAAAGATTATAGGCCCTATTATATAAAAAAAGCATGGTACAGACTTTTGCATCTATATATACGGCACAAGCTTTCTCCTCAGTTGACATCCCTTGGAGAACATCCGTTCATCGTAAAGCCCTGGCACATTGAAATATTTGGCGGACCCGTCAGCATCGGGGATCATATCACCCTTTTGGGATGCGCTGATAAAAAGACCCGCCTGACGGTGTGGTCTGATAGAAAAAATATTCAGGGCATTACGATAGGAGATCATGTCCTGATTTCCCCCGGGGTCAGAATCAGTGCGGCCAACCATATTACCATTGCAGACTCCTGCATGCTGGCAAGCCATGTTTATATTACGGATTCAGATTGGCACGGTATTTATGACAGATCCATGCCGCCCAAAGAGAAAAGTTTTGTAAAACTTGAAGAAAATGTATGGGTTGGTGACAGTTCAATCATTTGTAAAGGCGTGACCATTGGTAAAAACAGTATTATCGGTGCAGGGTCTGTGGTCACTTCAGATATTCCGGCCAATGTGATCGCAGCCGGAAATCCTGCTAAAATTATTAAACAACTGGACCTTGATAAACCCATCATCACACGCAAAGACAGGTTTGCAGATACGGATGACCTGATGAAGGTCACAAGTAACCTGAAGGTCACAAGTAAAATGACCATTCAGGCTTTTGAGGCGGCAGAAAGAGAATTGCTTAAAGGGAATACCTTTTCAGGATGGATCAGGTCATGGTTTTTTCCGGAAAAGAAAAATTGATTCACAAAAATTGATTCACAAAAATTAAACAATTTGTTTTAAGACATTGGAAAGCTGTTGCAGGCTGCCATTTAGTTTTTCAATATCAAAGGACTGGGCATATTTAGAGAGTTTTTGACCGAATTCTGTGAGCTCAGGGATGCGGGACATCTCCCCGATGCGGATGATATTTTTTATGACGATTTGAATATCCCCTATTTTAACCCCTTCTTTAAATTCAGGGATAAGCTGAAAAATCTCAGAATTAAGTTGTTCCTTTAATGCCGTATTATCAAAACAATATTGTTTTAACCTCTCAATTGCTAACCTGTTGCCTGGGTTTCCAGACAACAGGTCGGGATCAATCATATCCTCTATCAAGTTAAACTGTTTTTGGGAAAGCTTCTGGATATCAAGAGAGGTTATCTCTTCTTTTTCATGGGGATTTTGATTGACTTCAATTCCAGGTATAATCAAATTAAAAACAGTGCCCTTACCCTCTATACTCTCAACCTGAATCTGACCTCCCATTAATTCAACCAGATGTCTGGTAATGGAAAGCCCGAGACCTGAGCCTCCATATTTCCGGCTTATTTTTGAAGAAGTTTGCTGAAACGAGTCAAAAATAATATTCAGTTTATCTTTAGGAATTCCAATACCTGTATCTTCGATGGAAATGGCCATATCAATTTTACGTGTGACCTTCAGGTTACGTGTGACCTTCAGGTCATGGGTATCTTTATTTGGTTTTGTCTGCTGAATGCTGAGTTTAACATGACCATTGTCTGTGAATTTAATGGCATTATCAATCAGGTTGACAAGAACCTGCTGGAGTCTCACACCATCCATAAAAAGGGATGCTGGAAGTGTATTGTCCAGGTTTTGAATAAACAGAACGGGTTTTGATTCAATTCTGACTTTAAACAGCTGGCAAATGTCGTCAAATAAATAATGAATATTTACAGGCTTTTTGTTGATTTTAAGTTTAGCCGCCTCCATCTTTGACAGGTCGAGAATATTGCTCATTAGATACAGCAGATTTTTTCCGGCGGTTCTTATGGCTTTTAAGTAACTATATTCCTGGCTTTCTATACTCATCGTCGACAATATCTCACTAAGACCGATGATAGAATTTAAAGGCGTTCTGATTTCATGGCTTATATTTGCAAGGAATTCGGTTTTTGCCTGATTGGCTTTTTCCAGTTCTGCTTCCTTTGTTTTTCGTATTCCAATTTCTTTATTCAGGGCTTGATTCAATAAGAGGAGCTCTCTGGTTCTTTCTTCAACTCGATGCTCCAGTTCCTGATGGGATTTTATTAATGCATCCTGGGCACGTTTTTGTTTGGTGATATTTCTTGAGTTAATAACAAATCCCTTGACCGTCGGGTGAGTCAAAAGATTTTTACTGGTGGATTTCAGAGTACACCAGTATCCATCATGATGTTTAACCCTGTATTCTATACCCTTCATAATAACTTCGTCCTGAACTATTCTTTTAAATCGCTCACTGACCATGTCTTTTTCATCGGGATGAATAAGATCAAAAGAATTTTTACCGATCAGGTCATTTGGATCATATCCAAGAATCCTTTTCAAGGATGGACTTGCGTATATAAAGTTTCCTTGTGAATCTGTAATGGTTACTATATCAGTTGCATTTTCAATCAGAGATCTGAAATATTCTTCACTGTATTTCAGGGCAGTCAGGGTCGCTTTCAGTCTGGCCGACATCCGGTTAAATCCTTTGGCAAGGTTGGCAAACTCATCCTGGGTCCGGGTTGAAATGATTGTGTCAAGATCGCCCATTCCTATGCGCTCAACTCCTTGAACCAATAACTGCAATGGCTTTATGAGGCGTCGGCTCATCAGCATTAAAACCAGTGAAAGAATAATAGCGGCACTGAAACCAAGGGATATAAGATATGGTCTCATCTGGTCTGCCTGACCATATACCTCTTTTTCCGGATCCACGGCAAGCAGGAACCAGCCCCATTCCGGGGAAAAATCGGTGATGGCAAGACTTTTTTCATTGTGAAGGGTTAAAAACATGCAGTTTTTTTCATTCTTCAGAAGTTTGTACCAGTTTTCGGCGTAGACATTCGTATCAACATAATGTTTGTTTGGGTGAAATATGATATTGCCATGGGTATCCACCACCAGAAGATACCCTCTTTTTCCAATTTTAATGCCGGATATTTCCTTTATGGCATCCATCTTGGCTTTTATAAGGCTTGCGGGGATTTTCTCTAAATTGTATTGATGAAGTACGCGCTCATGTTTTTTGACAATCCTTATGGCTTCCGATGCTCTTGTTGACAACCATTCTTCAGCAAGATATGTAAGGGCATTGCGTGAAAAATAGTAAGATATGCCCACTGTTGCGGCAAGGAAAAAGAAGACCAATGGCAGAGTCGTGATCAGTACTTTTGTATAAATTTTCATGGATTATCCATAGCCGTTCAAAAAAACAACATCAAGAAAAATATTTAATTTATATTTGTTTTTTCGGTAAACTGGGGATACAATGCCATGGTCGAGATAAGCGGATGGCCGTAATCCACATAATTTTTTCTGAGATATACCTGTTTTGTAAACAAGATGGGGTATGCAGCCATATCATTTAATATCCTGATCTGGGCCTGAATCCAGAGGTTTGTTTGTGCCTCGGGATCAATTTCTAAACGGGCGGCTTCAATGAGCTTGTCAATTTTGTCATAATGGGAAAAATTGGTATCCGGCTTTTTGCCCGTGACAACAATGGAGTCAGAATGAAAAAAACGGGTCAGATAGGCATCTGCATTGGGGCGCCAGGCTGGATAGATAACAATGGGGTAAGGGTTTTGCCTGATTTGTTTGTGCATGTTTGAATGGGTTTCTATATGTATGTTTAATTTGATCTTAATCTTTGCAAGCTGTTCTTTGAGTGCCTTATAATAGGTCTGATATATCCATTTTTCCGAAGAGACAACATCCAGGGTAACCCCATCTGGATAGCCGGCCTCATTTAACAATTGCCCGGCTTTATCAAGATCCTGGAAATATTCCAGGTTTAAGATCCTGACATCCTCCCGGGATAATCCTCCGGGAAGAAATTGATCAGGCACAGGGGAATAAATTTTTCCCGAGATTTTTGGGTTGATTTTGTAAAGGAAAGTTCGCCTGCTTAAACTAAATGCAATGGCCTGCCTGACCCTTATGTCATCCAATGGTTTCATCCGGGTGTTGAAATAAAGGGTCGCAACTTCGCCAACACCATGGGTGTCAACGATGACATCCCTATCATTTTCCATGGATTCAATCCATCCTTTTTGACCAGAGCCTGTAATGACATCCAGGTAACCTTTTTTCAACATATCAAAACGAACCTTTACATCAGGGATGAAATGGATCTGTACACCATCCAGCAGGGGACGTCCCCTGAAATATTGATCATGGGCTTTTAACGACAGATATCCGGTTTTATCATATCCCTGAAAGGCAAAGGGACCGGTTCCAGTGGGATGTTGTATAAAAGCATCATATCCCATTGTTTCAATGGCTTTCCGGCTTACGATGAATCCGCCGCCATAATTAGTGATCTTTGGGAAGAAAAGAATCGGGGAAATGGGTTTGTTCAGGATGATCTGAACCATATAGGGATCAATTTTTTTAATCGTCATACCCATATACTCGCCAGAATATGCACAGAATTCTTTATTTCTGGCTTTATTCAAGGAAAAAACCACATCATCCGCGGTTAGTTCATAGGCCGGGGTTTTGGGGCCGGCATGAAACATTACGCCTTTGCGAAGATGAACAGTCCAGATCTGTTTGCCGCCAACCAGTTTGAATTCAGGTATTTTTCGGGCAAGATCCGGTTCGATTTTAGGCGCATTGCCCGGTACATACCGTAACAGCCCGTTGAAAACCATGTCGGCAAATGCCCTGTCCTGAGAACCTGCAGCACAATGCGGGTCTAGTTTACCCATGGAACTGACATTCATCGCAAATTTTAGAATCTTGTCACTTGAGGAGTCCGATGAAGCACAACAGGTCGTTAAAAAAGTTAAAGAGGTTACAATAGATAAAAAGAGGATAATAATGAAATGAGATTTCATAATCTGTAATTCCTTTTTTTCAAATTAAAAGTGCAACGGACAGAGACATAAAAGAGAGCAGGGTTGATAACATGATAGCGGCAGAGGCAAGCTGTGTATCACTGTTCAATTGAGCCGAAAGAACATATATGGATGTTGATGTGGGCAGGGTAAAAAAAATCATGCCGGCTTTAAAGGCAATTCCATCAACAAAAAATGCGTTTAAAAGGAAAAATCCAGTTGTCGGCAGGATCAATAGTTTTACCAAGGAGGCAATCAACGAAATTTTTGTGTTGTGTTTGAGACCTTGAAGGGTCAGGGAGCCACCAATTGAAATCAGGGCCAGAGGCATGGTCACAGCCGTCATGAGGGAAAATGTATTATTAATAAAAACAGGAAAAGAAAGCTGGAACCTGGAAAAAAAAAGTCCTGCGGCACATCCCAGGATTAAAGGATTGGAAATCAATGCCTTTACAAGATACTTCAGGTGTTGCCTGGGGCTTCCTTTTTTCCCGGAGTACCAGATCAATGTTGAAACAGCAAGAACGTTTATAATGGGGATAGCAAACCCGATGAGGATGCCAAAGTATCTGATCCCTGATTCTCCAAGGGTATTCATTACAATGGCCATACCAATATAGGTGTTAAACCTGAAACAGGTCTGGGAAAATGTTCCTGCCTGAAAATTGGAGATATGGAAGAGCCGGATCATTGCAAGACTTATGAGATAAACAACACCCACTGCCAGAATGGAAGCTGCGCATAAATTAATGCTGACTCCCTTGTCCGGGCTTGAACTTCCGATTTTCCAGAACAGCATGACCGGGAAAAAAATAAAATAGACAAGTTTATCCGAGGTTTTTAAAAATACCTCATTGGTAATGTTAAAGTGTTTGAGAAGGTTTCCCAGAAAAAGCAGAGCAAATATCGGGAATATGGCATTCAGGACAATCATTACCATAAAATATGGGAATATGAATATTTTTGCAATTGAATTATCCCAAAAATTTTAAAGCCATAAGCGGTTTTGGTGTTCAGGCTAAACTTTTGGGCCAGGTTTTCAGGTTGGGCAAACCCAAGTGGTTTGAACAGAATTCAGATATGCCCGATGATATCAAGGCCATGATATTTGAATTGCAGAATAAGGGCAGGACCGTCATGATCCTTGCGAGGGATAATGATATTCAAGGTATCCTCACTGTCTCAGATGTGTTGAAACCTGAATCTAAACAAGCTATCAAAGAGCTCCATGACGAAAAACTCAAGGTGGTCATGCTGACGGGAGATAATTTGCAGACAGCCCGCACCATTGCCAAAGAAGTGAATGTGGATGATGTTGAAGCAGAAGTCAGACCCGAAGAAAAATCCGGACGAGTGAAAGCATTTCAGCAAAATAATGTGCTGGTGGGGATGGTGGGGGATGGAATCAATGATGCCCCGGCCCTTGCCCAGGCCGATATCAGGTAAAATCTGCGAAAACCACCAATTTTGGAAGCAAAAGCGCCTTTGCGAACCGATTACCGCGGTGGGATCAGCGTTTTGTTTCAGATGAACTGTTTGATTTGATGATCTGAATGTCTATGATACGGCCCATGTTGATAATCAGATTTTGACGTGATATCTGGTCTGAAATATCTGACAGCACCTGGTTATATTTTTTCAGGGACAGCCGCTTTCTTAATCTTGAAAAGGTTGAACTGTCCGGGGCAGGCTCTCCCATTGGAAGACCAATGAATTTTTTAAACGAGAACCGGTCATTAATCAGGCTTTCCAATTCAACATCAGATTTAATTTGAAACCAGTTTCGAAGCAGCATGCATTTGAACAGCAACAAAGGAGAATAGGCCTGGGGCCCTTTTTTCTTTTTTCCAATGGGGTAGTTTTTGACCAGTGTGGATTCAATCGGTTCCCAGTGTATGCTTTGATCCAGATTGTTTAAGTGTTCAAGGGTATTGTTTCTTACTTTTATCTGGGACAATTCCAGGTCTGAAAATGAAAGCGTTTGATTATCAGATTTAAAACTCATGTGTCACCTCACTTGGATTGACGATATCTATTCATTACATGAATTAAAAAAATGTTCAATCATTTCAAGAAATT
>JAOZRF010000507.1 GCA_029940245.1 Desulfobacula sp. | reverse complement strand
TTATAATGACAGGAAACAATGAATGGAAGATTTTGAGACACTTTTAAAGGGGTCTGCCAAAGCCCATGGTCACCTTTGTCCAGGACAGGTAGTGGGGGTACGCATGGCAATGCTGGGCTGCCATCTTATCGGGCTTGATGAACCAAGAACGCTGCCCCAGATAAAAAACCTCATTGTCTATGTGGAAATCGACAGATGCGCCACAGATGCCATCGCATTTGTAACCGGAGTAAAACTTGGAAGACGGTCTTTGAAGTTTGTGGATAACGGCATCATGGCAGCCACTTTTGTCAACATTAAAACCCAAAAAGCATTCAGAATTGTATCCACAGAGGAATCAAGGGATCTTGCTAAAGTATATGCCCCGGATGTTATAGACAAAGAAAAGCAACAGCTTGAGGCTTATAAAAAAATGAACCTTGATGATCTCTTTATTGTTGAAGAGGTATTTGTTGATGTGTCTGCCTGCGATTTTCCCGGCCCCACCAGATTTAAGGCTGTGTGTGCAAGATGTAATACGATTGTCAGAGATAAACGTGAAGTCCTGAAAAATAATGAGATCCTTTGCAGATCCTGCGCTTTTGGCTCCTATTATCAACCTGTCCAGAAAAAAGGAAAAAATGATGCCTGATAAAACAGTTCTTTCGTCTTTTAAAACAATACCCATTGACCAGGCAGTGGGAACAACTCTTGCCCATGATATGACCGAAATTATACCGGGAAAGTACAAAGGTCCCGCCTTTAAAAAAGGTCATAAGGTAAAATCAGAGGATATCTGCCGGTTAATGCGGATGGGCAAAAATAACCTCTATTCACTAGATTTAAAAGAAAATCAGATCCATGAAGATGATGCTGTCCTTGAACTTGCATCTGCGCTTTCAGGGCCGGGTGTGACATTTTCCGCTATTCCAAACGAAGGGAAGCTTGAATTAAAAGCAGCCTACCCTGGTCTTTTCAAGGTCAATATTGATGCACTGATTGATTTTAATATGATCGAAGATGTCATGTGTGCAAGTATTCATAATAATACCTGTGTTGAGAAAAATCAAAGCCTGGCAGCCACCCGGGCAATTCCCCTTGTAATTGAAAAAAAAGAACTTGAAAAGGCTGTGAAAACTGCCAGGGAAAATTATCCGATTTTTTCTGTCAAAATGTTCAACCCTTTAAAAATAAGACTGATCATCACAGGGAATGAGGTTTACAATGGGCTTATTCAGGACAGGTTCCAGGCTATTGTTGAAAAAAAGACCAAAGCCCTTGGTGCAACAATCAAAGAGACTATTATTCTGCCCGATAATCAGGAAATGATAACTTGCCGGATCAAGTCTTATCTAAAAAAAGATACTGATCTTATTATCACTACCGGAGGCATGTCTGTTGACCCTGATGATGTTACAAGGGCCGGTATTGAACAAGCCGGATTTGATGATACTCATTATTCTTCAGCCGTGTTGCCCGGAGCCATGTTTCTTCTAGGATATAATAAAAATATTTCTATTATGGGGCTTCCTGCATGTGGGCTTTATCATAAAACAACTATTTTTGACCTGATCTTGCCAAGGCTTATGGCAGGTGAAAAACCGGGAAAAAGGGATCTTGCAAAACTTTGCCATGGAGGGCTCTGCATGAATTGCAAACCCTGCAGGTTTCCAGCCTGTCCTTTTGGAAAATCAGCATAGTCATCATAATATTATTAAAAAATTATATTGATATTTTTACAGCAGACCTGGTTTAAAAAAAACTGGAGCAACAAATGACACCAATCCATATCATTGGACAGCCTGGTTCAGGGAAAACAACTTTGATTGTTGATATCATTAAAGAATTGAATAAACAAAATATCAAAGTTGGATCAATGAAGCACAGTGCCCACGTTCATGAACTGGATAAGCCGGGTAAGGATTCGTTTTTACACAGACAGGCTGGAGCATCTCCTGTTTCCATGATAACCGGGAAATGACTGCTGTTTACCTGACTAACACCATGGTGACAACGCCTCAAGCACTTTTGGAAAAATATTATTCCGAACTAGATATTGTTTTGGTAGAGGGCTGGATCAGCGGACCATACGACAAAATTGAAATCTGGAGAAAATCCATTAAAAAACCACTCCTTTTTCCAGATATCAGTCACGTCAAAGCAATCGTTTCTGATGATACGCTTGACCCGGAAACGATGAGACAAGCCAATAGCCGAAAAATTAGGTTCTTCAAACGAAATGAGATCGCACAACTTGTGGA
>JAOZRF010000506.1 GCA_029940245.1 Desulfobacula sp. | reverse complement strand
TCATCAGGATGTATTTAAAATAACGGTTGATGCCTTTAACATGGCTGAAACCTATCGGACCCCGGTAGTCATCCTGCTGGATGAGGTTATCGGCCATATGCGAGAAAAACTGGTGATTCCCGAACCCGGAGAAATTCCTGTAGTGGAACGTCTTAGAACCTTTGTCAAAAAAGGGGTGGATTATCATCCATACCTTCCAAGAGAAGATGGCAGACTTCCCATGTCTGATTTCGGTGCTGAGCACAGATATAATGTCACAGGCCTTTTCCATGACATGTGGGGGTTCCCGAGCAATGATCCAAAAATCGTCAGCGAACTTCTGCGACATCTTGTGGATAAAATAGAAAACAATGTCAATGAAATCAGCAGATATAAGGAATACTGGCTGGATGATGCTGAATATATCCTGATCTCTTATGGATCATCTGCAAGATCTGCCATTCACCTGGCAAAAGACAGAAGAGCACGAGGCATAAAGATTGGCGTTATAGAATTGCAAACCCTCTGGCCCTTCCCTTCAGAGATGGTCAAAGAAAAATGTGCCGGGGCCAAAGCCATTATTGTGGTTGAAATGAACATGGGCCAGATCATCACCCAGGTAAAAAATGCCGTTGACAACCCAAGTAATGTTTTTCTATCCAACAGGATTGACGGAGAATTAATCGAACCAAGCGATATCAAAACCGTTTTAAGAATGATTCAGGGGAAAGGGGTGTAAGATGACAGGAAAACCATTTAATTTTAAAGACTATATTCGATCACGGTTCTTTCCCCATATATGGTGCCCAGGCTGTGGTCATGGAATCGTTTTGGGATCTTTATTACGGGCAGTCCATGAACTGGGTCTTGATAAAAATGAAATCGTAATGACATCCGGAATTGGCTGTTCATCCAGGATTTCAGGATATGTTGATTTTCACACACTCCATACCATCCACGGAAGGGCTCTAAGTTTTGCCACAGGAGTAAAGCTCTCAAAACCAAGCTTAAAGGCCATTGTTCCCATGGGAGATGGCGATGCCCTTGCCATTGGCGGCAACCATTTTATCCATGCAGCCAGAAGAAACATTGACATCACTGCCATTGTAATGAACAACAGAATTTACGGCATGACCGGCGGTCAGTTTTCTCCCTTGTCCGGCAGCGGCAAAAAAGCAACCACGGCCCCCTACTTGACCATTGACCGAGATTTTGATGTGGTAGAACTGGCTAAAAGTGCCGGTGCAACTTTTGTTGCAAGATCAACAGTATTCCATGCCAATGAATGTAAAGATCTTCTCAAAAAAGCGATCGCCCATAAAGGATTTTCCGTTGTAGAAATTCTGACACAATGTCCAACCTATTATGGAAGAAAAAATAAAGAAGGGGACGCTGTTCAGATGATGGAAGGCTATAAAACCAATACGACAAAAATTGGATCCAAAAAACTAGCGAAAAATCCCAATTTGATCCAGAGGGGAATTTTTGTTGAAAACACAGATGTCCCTGAATATTGCGAAGCCTATGATGAAATTATTAAAACCGCAATGAAAGGAAAAGCATAATGGAACGGACAAGATTGGTTTTTTCAGGTTCAGGAGGACAAGGCGTTATAACAGCCGCTATCATCCTTGCCAATGCTGCAGTCCTTTTTGACAATAAAAATGCCATTCAATCCCAAAGTTATGGCGCAGCAGCAAGAGGTGGTGCCACCAGAACGGATATCATCATTAACGATTCTGAAATATTTTTCCCAAAAGTGATTCAGCCCAACATACTGGTCAGTCTGACCCAGGAAAGCTATAACAAATTTGCTCCTATCATAAGACCCGGTGGCCTGCTTCTGGTGGATTCAAAATATGTCGATATCCAAAAAAAAGTGGATGCCAAGCATATCACCTTGCCTATGTTTGATACTGTTATGAAAGAAATCGGCAAACCCATTGTGTTTAATATCTGCATGCTGGGTGCCCTGATCGGCATTTCAAATCTTGTCAAGCCTGCATCCATTTTAAAGGTTCTTGAGACAACCATTCCTGAAGATTTTATGGAAATGAATAAAAAAGCTTTGGAGCTTGGGATGGAGATGGGCAAAAAAGAAAAATAACCATCATTGTTTATAACCGATCATTCTTAAAAAACCTTTTCTTTTTTCAATATCTGCCTGGGTTTCAATGCCCTTTGATGAGAGTCCGTCTATGACCCCAAGGATTCCTCTGCCCTGATCTGTCTGGGCAAGAATGACCTGGACAGGATTGGCAGTT
>JAOZRF010000505.1:540-2245 GCA_029940245.1 Desulfobacula sp. | reverse complement strand
CACCTTCACCCCATTGTGGAGTACAAGGGATGGGAGGATGATTATTGCAAACTGGTTGATCTTATCCAGGATACTTTCCGTCCGGAAGAAGTCGCACTGGTATCCCTGGGCACACTCACCTTTATTAAACCCGTTATAAAATTACTGCGCAAAAGAAAATTGAAAAGTAAAATTTTGCAGATGCCCCTTGTGGATGCCGGGGGAAAGCTGTCCTATCCCCTTGAACTTAAGAGAGAAATGTTCACATCGGTTTATAACAGCTTTTCAAAGGAGTGGAAACAAGCGGTGTTTTTTTATATGTGCATGGAAGATAAGTCTCTGTGGCAGGAGGTCTTTGGCAGGTCTTATAGTTCAAACGAAGAGTTTGAGACCGACATGAAAGCCCATTATATGAAAAAAATCATGCTCCTAAAGATCCAGCAGTAATACCCTGGAATTTCGCTCCATGTTATAATTGTTTTTACGATGTTCCGGCAAATCTTCCGGGCGGCCCTGGATAAAACCAAATTCAAAAAACCAGTCAGCCGCCTGGGTGGTGAGCAGAAAAAGGGTTTTTAATTCTTTTTCACGGGCGCTCTGGATAAGATACTGCATGATACCCCGGCCCACCCCCTTGGACTTATAGGCCGGATTCACGGCAATGGCACCGATTTCACCCCATCCATGCCCCAGTTTGTAAAGGGCCCCGCATCCATATATGGCATGATCCACTTCATAAATATAGTAGTTGTCAATCTGATTCTTAATGTCCAGGTCCGTACGCATGACCAGATTCCCTTTTTGGATATATCCGTCCATGAGGTGCAAGATTTCCGGCACATCATCAAATTGGGCCTGGCGAATATGGGCGTAGCGGTTCCCATAAATCATGGTTCCCCCTCCCACGCTGGTGAAAACCTCCTGAAGCAGCCGGCCCTCTTTTCTTCCGTCTATGATGTGGACCCGGTTGACCCCATTGGGCCTGGATATCACCGCCTTTGCATGCTCCAGCAGTTCCTGGTTTTCAAGGCTTAATTTGTTATTGTTGAGGATAAAATCCACATGCCCCAGATCAATGTTGGAGAAAATTTCTACATTGGGATGCACCTGGGCCCCCGGTGGAATGGTTAGTTTCTTTGCTGGCAAGGCGTCCTGGCACCGGATGAAAAAAAGCTTTTCAATGTCCAGATCCAGACATAGCTGCCGGGTGATCTGATTGGAGTTGAGATTGTAGCAGTCGCCATTGGCATTAAGACCGATATTGTACAATACCGGAATAAAATCCTGGGCCAGTAGTTTATGAACAATATCTGATTTAATTTTTTCCACCTGACCTGTCCATTGGAAATCAATGCCGTTGCATACCCCCAATGAACGGGCCTTGGTCCAATTGCCCATGATGCCGTTGGCACCGCCTGCGGCAAGATGGGAAATAATGGTCTGGACCACCTCCATGGCGGCAAGTTTGATGTGGGGAAGAACGGTGTCCGGGGTGATGCGGATACCTTTGACAAAGGTGCTTTCGATGCCAGCAGTTCCAAGATTTCTGGCGATGGTAGCCCGGGTACCGGTCACAATGATAAGCTGGACACCAATGTCATGGAGTTGGATGATGTCCTTCATGAGCAAGGGAAACAGGGGATTGCCGATGAGGCTGTCTTCAATCTTCAGTACAAAGGTTTTTCCCCTGTAGCGGCTGATATAATCAAAGACCTCCCGGATGGTA
>JAOZRF010000505.1:0-530 GCA_029940245.1 Desulfobacula sp. | reverse complement strand
ATTATCCTTAAATTTTACCATTGGGGCGCAATATTGCATTATTGGCAGCTTTTAATGGTGTTTTTTTCTAATGGGATTTTATGTAAACACACAAATCCACTGGAAAGTTGCAAGTTGAATCAGGCCCACTTTTATTATAAGAGAACGGTCAGTGTCAAGAAATTAGAATTACCGAACCCAGCCTATTGGACTTGATAATTATGAACATAATTAGTAAACTTCATAAACAGTGTAATTAAAAATATCAAAAAAAGGAGAAAATATCACATGGACTCAAAAAGATCAGGGACTATAGCAGTATCGAAAATGATCCGCAGCCAGCGGGAGCGTGAAAATACCTATCGGGAACGCGCTTTGAAACTGTTTCCCTGGATCTGTGGTCACTGCTGTCGTGAGTTCGATGGGAAAAATCTTAAAGAACTCACCGTGCACCATAAAGATCATAACCATGATAACAATCCGCCGGACGGCAGCAACTGGGAACTGTTATGCATTTATTGCCATGAAAATGAGCATTCCCGGGATTTGGG
>JAOZRF010000504.1 GCA_029940245.1 Desulfobacula sp. | reverse complement strand
CGTTAATTGAAACATGGCCCAGATAAAAAAAATAAACACGGGGATTCCAAAAAATCTATCTGTCAGAACCAGATCAATATTTCGTGACATATCTATCCGTTTTCTGACAAGATTGGTTATTGTCTCTTTGATGATCCCTGCAATAACACCATACCGATCGTCGGTCAGAACAATCTCAAAATCATCCTCAAACAAATCATGAATTCTTTTGCGGCAGGCCTCTGCTGTCTGAAAAATCTTTATTGATTCATCAGATAAAATATTTTGGAATTCAGCCTTAACAATCTTATCATCTTCAAGAATTTTAATTGCATTCCATCTGGTTGCACCATCGATATTCTCTGCACTTTGAATAATTTGGTTTTCAACCTTTGAAATACAGGTTTCAATTTCCTGACTATATCTGATATCCCGGCTTTTTTTACCTTCATCAAAGCGTTTAACTTCCTCAATAGCTGTCTCAATAAGCGTATCAATCCCTTTGTTTTTATTTCCAATGGTAAAAACAACCGGCACTCCCAGCAATAGGGATAATTTTTTCTCATCAATTTTAATCCCGTTTGCCTGTGCAACATCCGCCATATTCAGTACAAATAAAGCAGGTCGTCCAAGTTCCATGATCTGAATGGCAAGAAAAAGGCTTCTTTCAAGATTAGAGGCATCAATAATCGTAACAACAATATCTGGTTTTTCATTTAAAACAAAATCCCTTGCTGTAATTTCTTCAATTGAGAATGGGGTAAGACTATATGTCCCGGGAAGATCAATAATCCTCAAGTCATATTTTTTATGCTGTAACTTTCCTTCTTTTTTCTCCACAGTTACACCAGGCCAGTTTCCTACTTTCTGCCTTGCGCCTGTGAGGTTGTTAAATATGGTTGTTTTGCCGCTATTGGGGTTTCCCGCAAGCGCGATTGTTAATTTTTTATTCATATTATTTTTTTTTAAATCTAACATTTTCAACAAAAATATTTGCTGCTTCGTCAACCCGAAGTGATATATGGTATCCTTTGATAACCAGCTCAATGGGGTCTTTTAAAGGTGCATATTTTTCGACATATATTACCGAACCTCTATTGATTCCCATCTCAAGCAGTCTGCGTCTTAAAACGCTTTCTCCTGAAACCTTGCGGATAATTCCTTCCTGACCTGTCTTCATTTGACTGAGCAGTATGGGGGATTCTAAAACATCTTTGGATTCTCTATTTATATCCTGGCTTGAAGTTTGTATTGGGTCAAAGGGTTGAACTCTTATTTTTTCTGCTATTCCCCTCCCTAAAACCAGACGATTTTCCCGGTTTGCAATCACCATCTGACCGCCAAAACCAACAGAAACAATTTCAATGGCATCCCCAATTTTAAGCCCCATTGAAGAAACTCGCAGTTGCATATTCTTCCCGGCTTCAAAGTCTTTTACAATCAGTTTTTCCCCTTGCCTTGCCTTGTGAAGAAATACAACAGCATTTCGCTCTTCCATACACTTGGAACAAATACCATAAATTTCCATTTTATGCTGAAGCATGTGGAACCCATAAACCTCTGCCACTTTGAATTGTTGCTTTTCTATGGCCTCATCCCTGAATTCCAGTATGTCGCCGCATTTTGTACAGACCATATGGTCGTGATGCAATCCAAGGTGTCTGTGCTCATATTGGGTTTCTTTGTCATCAAGTTCTATTTTGCTTGCAAATCCGAACCTGCACAAAAGCTCCATACTGTTGAATACGAGCCCTTCATCAAGCTGTATCTTATCTTGTCCAAGCTGTGCCAGGATATCCTTGATGGTTACATGATGTTCAAGTTTTAAAAACGCTTCCAAAACCTGGAACCTTGAATTAAACTTATCAACACCCTGTTGTTGAAACAATCTTCTAAACTGCTTTTTTTCCTGTTCATGCGTATCAGTCATAACTTTTATCCCTTAAAAATAACGTTCTAAAATATGACAACCTGCTGTTGATGTCAAGTAAATGACCGGCATAGTTTTTATATATTTGCCTTATTCAAGCAGTGTTTACAGATTCTTTTTGAACGTTTAAGGGAATGTCGGTTAAAAAAATCAGGCCATTGTTAAGAAAAGACCGCCATTCCAAGGGTTTCGGGAGATTTTGAAAAATTGACTCTACCTGTCCTACATATTTGTAGGACAGGTCCTTTTCAGACTTTAAAATGACAGATCCCCGTTCCTTGCTCCGCCTTATAGAATCAAGCTTTGACAGCAATTTATGCACCCTTTCAAGGGGTGTTT
>JAOZRF010000102.1:6660-8420 GCA_029940245.1 Desulfobacula sp. | reverse complement strand
ATGAAAATTTTAACCCACCGCCTGAAATTAAAGGCATGGAAATGGATGTGATTCCACCCGGAACCCATGTGGATGTTTACAAGGCCTACGATATTATGAATCAGGTTCAAAAAGAAGCCGATATCCTCATTCCTTTGCATGAACCACGATTTGCATCAATAGAATCGATTGGCTAGGGATGTAAAAATAATGGCATTCCTTGAAACATAGGCAAATCATAGGTGATCTTTCATGTTTTGTTGTGCCCGCAAGAGCATGGTTGTTATTATGGAAAATTTTCAAGTTGTCTAAAACGTATATCCGATTGAAAAATGAAACCGGCCTGAGTCCTCACCATTGTCCGGGTTCAGTTTATATCCATATAAAAAGCCAATGGGACCAATGGGGGTCATATAGCGGATGCCTGTTCCCACTGTGAACTTAAATTTTTCGTTGACACCTTTAATCTCCGTGTCTTTTAATGATCCAGCATCCAGAAAAACAGGCACCTCAAAATTCATGCCCAGATCAATGCGGGCTTCAATTGAGCCGGCAATCTGCGTCTTGCCTCCAACAGGATCTCCAAGGCTGTCAATGAACAACTCATTTTCTCCAAAACCCCTTACATCGGAAATACCTCCAAGAAAAAAGAGCTGATCATCCGGAAATAGTGCATCATTGCCAAGGTCCTGAATAAAGCCATACATTCCTTGAAATGCCAGCACAAGTCCTGGTAAGGGCTGGAAATAATATTTGGCCTTGGTCCGATATTTTATAAAATTATCAAGATTTCCCAGAATATCCTTATTGTATGTGGCTGATGCGTTAAAATAGAATCCTCTGGTTGGTTTTATAAAGGAATCAACCGTACTCCACGTTAAAAAAGGGCTAACCATGGCAATTTCTCTGGTATTATAAATTTCAGAATCAACTCCTTGTACAGCACCTGCCTGATACTGCTCCCGGGATTCCAGGTTAAAACTTGTGCCCAGTTTCAGGTAACGGAAAAAATCTTTTTCAAAGGAAAGTTCTGATCCATATTTCCGGGAACCAAAGTTCTGATTTTTTAATTCTTCCCGGGACGCGTAAACAGAAAACCGGGCTGTAATATATTGGGACAAAAAATCAAAATCCTTTATTCCCATCATTGTTTCATATCCGGTTCCTGAAATTTGTACGTCCATAGACAATTCCCTGTTCATTCCAAAAAAATTCCTGTCCCCTAAAGAGACACCAAGATAGGCATCCCTGGCCGTGTCATACCCCAGACTGGCTTCAAGAAAATAAGATTTTTTTTCTTCAACATCTGCTATAAAAAAAATCTGGTCGGAATTTTTCTCAATTCCCAGCACTTTAAATTCCGACCTTTCAATACAATTGATATTTCGAATACTTTTCTGCAACTCAGCAAACTTATTCAGGGATACCGGCTCATTATCGTTGATGGTATTGTGTCTCAGCAGTACAGAATCTTTTGTGCGAAAATTACCAAAGGTCCAGACTCCACCGGCAGATACTTCGGTCTTTTTATCAATATGAAATTCAATCGAACAGGTTTCTTTTTCTGCTGCCGGTTTTACCTGGGCCTCAACTTTTGCATAAATATATCCTTTTTCAGCAAGATAGGAGAGAATCGTCATCCTGTCTTTTTGAACAAGGGCTTTTACAAATGCTTTGCCAGGACGGATTTCAATAATTTGTCTTAAGTCTTTTTCAAACTGATCAGACAGGCCCTGAAAAGAAACATTTGTTATGGTTTTCTGATATCCCTGATTAACATT
>JAOZRF010000102.1:0-6560 GCA_029940245.1 Desulfobacula sp. | reverse complement strand
TCTGGGGCCTTCTTCAATGTTGATAATGATTCCAATGGTTTCTGCCTGATCATTTTTTTCAAGGCGATGCTTGATAACAACTTCGGCAAATCCTTTTTCCCGATAAAATGCCAGAAGCATTTTCATATCCTTTTCAAACTCATCTTGAATAAATCTCTGCCCTTTGCTCCAGAAAAAGATCGGCAGCTCATAAGACTTCATTCTCATTTTAAGGCGGGTATCTGAGAAACTTTTGTTGCCATTAAATTCAATCTTACTTATTCTCAAGAATTCTTTTTTTTCAACTAAAATCAAAATAACCACTTCCAGGTCACCTGTTTTTTCGACAAGTATTTTAACGGCGGTATCAGTATACCCATTTTCCTTAAAAAGTGCTTCAATGGAATGAATATTCTTTTCCAGGCTGTTTTGATTAAAAGCATCACCCACTTTATAATCAGTGACATCAATGACATCATTTTTAAAAATCGGAAAAGACCCTTTCACTCTGATATCCCGGATAAGCGTTGACGGTGTCAGCCTGAAGACAACATCTGTAAAAGCGGCTTCCCAGTCTTGATCCGGTACATCAATCCGGCTGAACTGATGGGTCTGTTTGAGCAGCTCAATGGAAGCTAAAAGGCTTTCATGGGAAAACCTTTCATCTTGTTTGAACCGGATCATTTTATACGCCATTTTTTCTAATTTTTCACGGCGGGCAGGTTCCCCGGCCAGGATTTGAATTTTGATACTTTTAACAACAGGCAGTATGCTTTTGATATTATTGCCGGCAAAGACAGGACGATAAAAAAACATAATCGCAATCATAAAAATTATTTTTTTATTCATCTTTTATCTGAACTCCAATTTAAGAATAACTTCTGTGCCAAAGTCGCCTTTTGAATCGTTAAACGCTTTGAGCATGACATTTTCCAGAATTCTGTATTCAGCCGCATTTGTTTGGACCGTCTCTTGATCCTCGGTTTCCATTGAGTATGTTATCTCCAGGCGTTTTGATAATTTTTTACCCAGGGTAACGCTCACATTTGAACCTTTTGATCCAGAGTATCCGACTTTAAATGAATCCAGGGGGGTAGACTCTTCCACGCTTTTTTCAATGATATCCGCGGCCTTGTCCGTCAGGATATTTGTATAAGATCCAGCAGACGATTTTCCCAGTTCCTTTGTGGTTTTACCCACAATGAGAAGTGACAGGATGTCTTCGTTGGATTCCGCTGGTTCGGAAAAGAGTTGAAATTTCAAGTTATCTGTTTTGCCTGAAATTTTAAGGGTGATGGTCCAGTCTCTAATCCTGGTTTTGGCTGCCAGATCAATATCCGGATCAATTTTATAAGGATCCACAAAATCAATAATCCCTTTTTCGATCTGAAATTCTTTTTTCCGGTATATGATAATTCCCTCTATGATCTTGGCTCTTCCGGTTATTACAGGATTTCCAGCCGTTCCTGAAATATTTACATTAGGTTCCAGGAGAATAAAAGCAATGTTGTTATCCACAACAAAGGGTTTCTTATAATCCACATCAATGTTCAAAGAGGTATTTTCAATCAATGGAACAGCTTTCTCGCGTTTGCCCCCTGGAGTTGAAGATTTTCTTTTTTTATCACCCAAAGCACCCATAAGATCAAATGTAAAATCTTTATAATACTCTCCTTTAATCATCCTAAAGGTCCCTGAAAGATCTGATTTCTCCCGGGTGCCGGAAAAACGAAAATCGTGGCTGAATTCAATCAGGGCCATATCAGGCAGTTCAAGGGTAATATTATTGCCTTTAAACCGGATGTCTCCTTTCACAGGCGTGTAATTCTCAAGACCTATTTTCCCATCCAGGCTCAGGTTCCCCTTGCCAAGATCAGCAGTAATCTTTTGAATTTGTATAACATCATCCTGGATCTTTATTTTTCCATTAAGATTTGAGATTGATATCCCGGCCTGGGGAATGGGATATCCAAGCCCGGATAAAGTTATGTCGGCATCAAAATCCGGTTTTTCAAGACTTCCTTTAACATTTACAAGACAACTTAATTCTCCTGTGGCCTTTTTCTTAATCCCATCCATCACATCCCGGAGCAGAGCAATGTTAACCTTTCCTTTTGATGTTACATGCCCGCTAATACTTGCTTTTATTGCATCAAGGCCGGCCATTTTGAATATGGGGTCCAATACCGCTTTATTGAATTTTAATTTCAGATCATAGGCAGAATTTTCAGGGTCAAAAGATGCCTTTAGATCTGTTGTTTTGTCCAGAAGAGCTGAAAGATTAAAATTGTTCAAATTAACATTCGCCCTTATCTGTTTTATGGGTATCCCTTTTTCAAGCTGGTTTTCTGCACTTTGAGATGCTATTGAGTCATATTGGAGATTGATATCAAGATCTGAAGCAAATTTTTCCATGAGGATGCTTTCTTTAGCCCCTGTTTTTGAAGGGATTGGGATATCAAGGCTGTCTGCAAAAACAGCTAATTTACAATCCTGGATTTTATAATCTTTTAAACCGATATTCCCGGTCAGGCTGAAATGTCCCTCATTAACATCTGTTTTCAAGGCATTAATATTGATTGTATCAGGTGTTGCCGTTATGCTGCCATTTAGATTGGAAATATTTATGCCTGGCCGGGTTAAATTATAATTAAGGTTGGAAAGGTCCATTAAGACATTGAAATCAGGTTCTTTAACGCTGCCGTGAATATCAGCATTCAGACTTATGTTGCCCTGAGCCCCATGAAGTTCTTTGATTAGATCTTCCGGCAGATCGACGGGTATGTTTCCTGTCGCATTTATCTGGCCGTCTATATTGGCCTTGATGCCATTTATTCCTGCAGATTTCAAAAAAGGGCCAAGATCGCTATGATTGAAATTTATCCTGGCCTGGTATTGTTTTGTTTCAGTATCCATTGAAGCATTCAGGTTTGCAATTTTTTCAAGTTTGATTGCAATTTCTTTTTTTTCAATATCAAAGTCGGCTTTAATATTTTTTACCGGAATTTCAATGTCATAAAAATTTATTTTGTCCATGGATGAGGCAATGGGGTATTCCACAGCCATATTAAGATTTGAATTGATATTAAGATTTGAATTGATCAAAGAATCCAATTGCTCTTGATTTATTTTTAGTTCAGCGTGTTCAAAAAATCGTCTGGGATTGATATTTTGTCCCGCAAGCAGGATGTTTGCTTTGATCACATCCTTTAACTTAAACTCTTTTTCAAAAACATGGGCAGATCCTTTCACATCAATGACCATATCCTGATCTTTAACAACAAGCTGTTGAATATCAACATGCCCGGAAGGGTTGAGGCTTCCTGCAAATTGAATATCATTAATCAAAATACCTTTTGCCATAAGATTCTTTCCAAAACCCATTGCTTTGATTTCAGGATTATAGATGCAGCCGGCAATCTTTATTTTACTGTCAACACTTCCCTTGACAGGGGGGATGCCCAGGGGCCGGGTTATTGCATACAGATCCCGGGCAGTTATATTCAAGGCGGCCGACAGATCTTTTTTAACGATATCATACAGACCAGACGCCTCAATCACAGCATCCTTTGTTTTGGCATTAAATCCCGTAATTTTACAGATGCCTTTTTCAATGGTTCCAGTTATGTCTGTTTTAAAATCCAGAAAATCTGTTTCAGGTTTGTCCTGTTTAAAATCTTCAAGGACAACATTAAAATGATACTTTGCCGCAAGGGTTTCAGGACGAATACCTTTGCCTATAAGGTTACCAAAAGATGAAAACCGCCCTGAGAATCCCTTTACCCATTTTTCAAGATGTTGAAAATCTCCATTTTTCTGGTCAAAGGAAAAATCATATTTAAGCGCATCTGGATTTTGGGCAGGGTTTAAAAACCCTTTTGGGAAAAAATCCTTGAGATCAGCCATACCATTAAATACGATATTGCTTCCAAGGAAATTGAGATTTGCTTTTTTGATTAAAAGCTTCCTGTCAACAAGACTTGCTGATAAATTGATTCCATCCCCTTCTAGATCTTCATTAATCTTCAACCTGGCCATATCAAGGTTGAATGCGACTTCAGGGTTGTTTACAGGTCCTTTCCCCGTAAGGGTTACTTTGGCAAAACCGTCAAGGTCTATCGCTCCTCCCAAGAAACGATTAAATTGTTCAAGGTGAGATGTTACGATTATATTTAAATCAATTTCAGGAGCTTTAAATATATCGGATGCAATTCCTTTTGCTTTAAAAACACACAGGTCAGAGTCCATTTCAACATTAAAATCAATTTTTGATCCTTGTTCAAGTTCAGACATAATACTTAAGTTTTTAATCAGGATTTCTTTACCTTTTAATATTACTCTGCTGTTTTTTAACCGGCTGGTCAAAGACAGGTGCTGTTCCAGAAGGTCTGCATCATTAAGGTCAAGGGTTAATGACCTTAATTCAATACGATTATCCGGATCATTAAAGGTTAATGCACCCTCAATAACCTGTGCCTTTTTGACAATCACATTAAAGGGAAGGCCTTTATTTTCTTTTTTAGTGATTTCTTTTTCAGGGGATTTCTGATCTTTTGATATGAGTGCATCTATGATATTGATATGGCCGCCTGTATCTTTGACAATTAATATCTCCGGGCTGTTCACTGTAAATAAAGTTATCTCAAAGACTTTATTAAAAAGAGAACTTATCTTGAAATCAACAAAAAGAGTCCTGGACTTAAAACAGGTGGTATTTTGCCTGTCTTTGATCTGAATTCCATCTAATTTGACACATGAATTGATCAATGAAAATTCTATATTTTCAGCTGAAAGCGTACCAGGAATGGCGACATTAATTTTATTTAAAAACAGGTTTTTTGCATGGTCTGTTTTTGCATAAAAATATAAAGATAAAACTATTATAAAAAAAGTGCAGGCAAGTCCCATGCCCGCTGAAATAATTTTTTTTTTCATACCCGCCTGTTTTAATCTGGTTCTGATAATTTTTTGATCATACAGTTGATTATCGTCTAAAACAAGATTTTAATCCGGATATAAAGTTCCCTTGACATTGCCGCAGGCAAAAAACATGGGGTATTTATTAGCCGCACATGCATATTTTTTTTGTGCTGAATGATGAATTGTGCTAAAGCAATAAAAACAAATAAATGGAATATAGTTCATCAATAAACGGGAACAAAAAAATAATATATTACACTCTCAACGGAGGATAAAATAATGTCAACAGATCTGCTCACCACTTTGTCAAAGACCCTTTTAATGGGACCTGGTCCTTCCTGCGTACCGGATCAGGTCTATTCGGCATTGGCAAAAGACACCATCGGCCACCTGGATTCACGCTTTATAGCCATCATGGATGAAATCAAAAAACGATTGCAGACCCTGCTTCAAACCCAAAACAAATTGACCATCCCCATATCCGGAACCGGGTCTGCCGGCATGGAAACCTGTTTTGTCAACCTGATCGAAGCCGGTGACCCGGTTCTCATCCTTAAAAACGGGGTGTTTGGCATGAGAATGGTTGATCTTGCGGAACGGTTGAGAGCCGATGTTGATGTGCTGGAATTTGAATGGGGAACCCCTGTGATCGTGGATGCGGTTAAAAAAAAACTGGCACAAAAATTTTATAAAATCTTGGCTGTGGTCCATGCGGAAACCTCAACCGGTGTCATGAACCCGGTGGAAGAAATCAGCCGACTGCTGGAGGGCAGCAACAGCCTTTTTCTGGTGGATTGTGTGACCAGTCTCGGCGGTATTCCGGTGAAAACCGATGAATGGAAGGTGGATGCCATTTACAGTGGAACTCAAAAATGTCTTTCCTGCCCTCCGGGGCTGGCCCCCGTCTCTTTTTCCGACCGGGCGATTACAGCAGTTAAGGCCAGAAAGACAAAGATACCCAACTGGTACCTGGACCTGACCATGATCATCAATTACTGGGGCGGTGCCACCCGGGCCTACCACCACACCGCACCCATCAATATGCTGTATGGACTTTATGCCGCCCTTGGCGTGATTCTGGACGAGGGGCTGGACAAGGTGTATGCCCGTCATAAGGCCGCCCATGATTACCTGGTGGCAGGCCTTGGCAGCCTGGGACTGTCAATGACCGTTACTCCTGAATCACGGCTTCCCATGCTCAACTCCGTCAATATCCCCGACGGGGTGAATGATGTCGCCATCCGGACCGCGCTGATCAAGGACCATGATATTGAAATCGGTGCGGGTCTTGGACCCCTTGCCGGCAAAATATGGCGTATCGGTCTCATGGGCCATACGGCCAGAACGGAAAATGTCGACAGACTGATTGCTACTTTAAAAACACTGCTGTAACCGGCAGGAAAGACTTTTGACCTATTTCAAAAAAATTCCACACATTCCATGTCCGAAGTCCCCATTGAAGTGTCTTGAACCGATCAAGATCATCCGTATTTACCAGGGCCTGTGACCAAACCAGAGGTACAGGCCAGCCGTGCTTTTTCAGATGTTTTTGTTAATGGTTCCACTGTTAATCCTTTAAAGCCCCTTCCATACATTTGGAATAAAATTTTGTAAATATTCGGGTTAGTCATTTATGAGTCAGGTTTTTAGCAATGTTCTAA
>JAOZRF010000101.1 GCA_029940245.1 Desulfobacula sp. | reverse complement strand
TCGACTGCTTTTCAAATGGCTTTTTATTCTATTTATCCTTTTAACTCTTTTGGGCTGTGCAGGGCTTGCAGGTCTTTACTATTACCTTAGCCAGGATCTGCCGAGAATAGACTCCTTAAAAGATTACCGTCCAGCCATAGTTACCAGTGTCTTTTCCGATGATGGAAGAAAAATTGGAGAGTTTTACGAAGAAAGAAGAATTGTTATTCCCTTATCTGAAATGCCAAAAAACCTGATGGATGCCTTTGTGGCAGCAGAGGATTCAAGGTTCAGGGAACACTCCGGCATTGATATCCTTTCCATAATCAGGGCCTCTCTAAAAAACTTTAAAGCCGGCACCATTGTCCAGGGAGGGTCCACCATCACCCAGCAGGTTACAAAGTCCTTTTTGCTGACCCCGGAACGTACATACAAGAGAAAAATCAAAGAAGCTATCCTTGCTTACAGGATTGAAAAAAAATTTACAAAAGATGAAATTCTTTTTCTTTACCTGAACCAGATATACCTGGGTCATGGAGCCTATGGTGTTGAATCGGCATCTGAAAATTATTTTGGGAAACATACAAAAGACCTTAACCTGGCAGAATGCTCAATGCTTGCAGGTCTGCCCCAGGCTCCCAGCAGATATTCCCCCTTCAAGTTTCCCGACCGTGCAAAACAACGTCAAATTTATGTTTTGAACCGGATGAAGGAAGACGGCATTATCACAAACCTTGAGGCCACAGAGGCCATTGATCTCAAACTGGATATAAAACCACGAAAAAACTGGTTCATCGAAAGAGTCCCCTGTTATACCGAGCATGTCAGAAGATATGTAGAAGATCATTACGGCAAAGATACCCTTTATAATCAGGGACTTCAAATCCATACAGCCGTCAATATTGAATTCCAGAAAATTGGGAGAAATGCAGTAAACAAAGGCCTTATTGAGCTTGACCGGCGGACAGGTTATCGAGGCCCGTTAAAAAACATCCCAGACTTTCAAATTGAAAACTTTTGTACAGATATTTCAGACAAAATGGGGAATAAACCCCTGGAAAAAGAGACTATTTATCAGGGGGTTGTACTCGGCATTGATGATGAAAATGGTACCACTTTGGTCAGAGTCGGAAATTTCCATGGCATCATCAAAATCAAAACCATGACCTGGGCTCGAAAACCTGATCCAAAAATAGCCCGGTATGAAAATAAAATCAAAAAGCCTTCCCAGGTTTTTAAACCAGGAGATATCATCCTGGTTAAAGTGCTCAACGAAATATTTGAAGACAATAAGATAGAATTCTCCCTGGAGCAGGAACCTGTTGCCGAAGCGGCGTTATTAAGTATTGAAGCGGAAACAGGCCATGTAAAAACAATGATTGGCGGCCGGGATTACAGGAACAGCCAGTTTAACCGGGCATATCAATCCAGACGTCAGCCGGGAAGTGCCTTCAAACCGATTATTTATGCTGCTGCCCTTGATAAGGGATATACTACTGCCAGTGTGATCATGGATTCCCCGGTTGTCTACGAAGACACGGAACGTGATTTTATCTGGAAACCCAAAAATTATAAAAAAAAATTTTTTGGCCCGACCTTGTTCAGGCAAGCCCTTGTAAAATCAAAGAATGTCATCACCATTAAAATACTTCAGGATATAGGAATAGACTATGTTATTGATTATTCTCGAAGACTTGGCATCACATCGGATATCAACCGGGATTTGTCCATTGCGCTGGGATCATCCGGAGTGTCTTTGCTTGAACTTGTAAATGCCTATTCTGTTTTTTCAAACCTGGGCTATCTGATCGAGCCTGTATTTATTACAAAAATTTTTGATCGCGACGGCAATCTATTGGAAACCTCTAAACTGATCCGAAAAAAAGTTATTGATATGAACACGGCTTATATTATGACCAATATAATGGAAAGCGTTGTAAAATCTGGTACCGGCCATCGGGTTAAAGCCCTTAACCGCCCTGTGGCAGGCAAAACCGGAACAACAAATAACCTGTTTGATGCCTGGTTTTTAGGATATACCCCCCAATATACCACAGGCGTCTGGGTGGGGCTTGACCAGCAAGCCCCTCTTGGAAAAGGAGAGACCGGCTCAAGAGCTGCCAGCCCCATCTGGCTTGAATTTATGAAAAATATACTGGAAGGAAAACCTGTCAGAACCTTTAATGTTCCCGAAGGCATTATTTTTGCCAAAATTGATGCCAAAACCGGACTGCTTCCCATAGAAGAATCTAAAAAAACAATATTTGAATGCTTCAAGGAAGGCACCCTGCCCACGGAACACACCCAAAAACCAAATACTGCTTCTAATTCTGAAGATCTTTTTAAAAAAGGAATTTAGGCGACACAAAAATTATAGTTCACCTATCTTTAACTGGTTAAGCGGGATCATCTCATCAACGCTGATTGAAAAATCAGACTCCGAATACCGCTGATTCAGCCTTTTTAAATTAATATTTTTATTACCCCTTAATCGTGATTCTGATCTTGGATGAACGCTTAAAAAAAATCTCCTGGATTTTGCCCCCCCCTGGTATTGATCTATCTTATTGCAGGCAATATCATATAAAATCTCAGAAAGAACCAGATGGCCAAAGGCTGGATGCCATGGGCCGGCAAGCACCATTGATTCATCTTCCATCATGTCGGAAGCCTGAAGCCCCATGCGAATCACTTTGACATCGGCCGCCTTAAATATGCCAAGCATTTCTTTGACCAGCCGGATGCTTTTTTCAAGACTCAAGGGCGTATATCTGCCCTGGCAATACCAGTGTTCCAAAAGGCTGCCTTTTAATACCATTAAAGGGTATATTCTTGCAAAATCCGGGGCAAGGCACGCCACCTTTTTCGTACTTTCAAATAAAGAGACGTTTGTATCACCCGGCAACCCAACCATCACCTGAACACCAATTTTAAATGGATATGCCTTCAAAAGACCCAGGGCATTTATCGTATCCATGCTGGTGTGACCTCTTTTTGATTTTAACAATACCTTATCGTTCATTGACTGAACACCCAGTTCAACGGCAGATATATTGTAAGGCGTTACAAGTTCCAGTGTTGTTCGGGTAATTGTATCCGGTCGGGTGGAAAATCGTATGCCATCAATTTTTTTCCCTTTAATATAAGGCTGAACCATATCCAGCAATTGAATGATCATATCGTGAGGCAGTCCCAAAAAATTGCCTCCGAAAAAAGCAAGTTCCACCCACTCCCGCTTTCCTCTATACTTTAAATACTGACTTACGATATTATGAATATCAGTTTTATCCGGCAGCCTTGATTTTTGGCCGGTAATAATTGATTGATTGCAGAAAGCGCATTGATGAGGACATCCGGAATGGGGAATGAATACAGGAATAACAAGGGGTTTTTCTGTCTGAGCCATTAATGAATCCTCTATTCAAACCATCCTGAATTTATTTTTTTAGCATCTTTAAGGCTTTTTTTGCAGAATCCTGCTCTGCTGCTTTTTTTGTTTTCCCAAAACCCTTGGAATGGATATCAAAAATATTTAAGCTGATCTCAAAGGTTTTATCATGATCAGGACCGATCTCATTGAGAACTTCATATTGGGGTGTTGTTGCACAATGTTCCTGAACAAATTCCTGCAACATGCTTTTATAATCTATATTTTCTTCATTAACCAAATTTTTTTCAAGGCTCTCTTTGAAAAGATCATGTATCAGTCTA
Organism: Desulfobacula sp.; assembly: GCA_029940245.1. GTDB lineage: Bacteria > Desulfobacterota > Desulfobacteria > Desulfobacterales > Desulfobacteraceae > Desulfobacula. Next base: position 4,732 of record JAOZRF010000101.1, on the reverse strand, counting down.
TATGTCGTATCAAACCCGGCATCCAGATAAATAGCTGCAATAACAGCCTCATAGGCATCTGATAATATGGAATTTTTATCAAATCCCCTGGAAACGGCTTCTCCTTTTCCAAGTTTGACAAACCTTCCAAGATCAATAACCCTTGCCATATCAGCAAGCGCGGGTTCACTGACAAGGTTGGCTCTTAGCTTTGAAAGTTCCCCTTCATTTTTTGATGGACTTTTTTCCATGAGCAAGTGTCCAATGCATAACCCTAAAACAGCATCTCCTAAAAATTCAAGCCGTTCATTATCACAAAAACACGACTCTTTATTTTCATTTAAATAAGACCTGTGACACAATGCATTATGCAACAATGACTCATCTTTAAATGAATATCCAATATTATTCTCAAGGATGCTGGAATCTAAATATTCTTCTTTGATTTCTTCCAACTTAAAGGTTAATGCTTTAAACAAAGAATATTCAATATTCAGATTATCTTTACCCGAACCAAGATGAACACCTTGATTAAATGAGCCATGAAAATCCGAACCTCCTGTCATCATAAGCTTCTTTTGATCTGCAAGGTCTTTATAAAAAGATGTCATCAAATCATCGTGATCTGTATAGTAGACCTCTATTCCTGCAAGGCCATCGGCCATAAGGGCATCAATAAAATTTTCGATCTGATTACTCTTATTAAACCTCAACAGGCCAGGATGAGCCAGAACCGAAATCCCGCCTGCCTTACGAATCGTTTGAATTGCCTGCCGGCAGGAGACCTTATGTTTGTCCACATAAGCTATTTTGTCTTTTCCAAGATAATTATCAAATGCTTCTTTAAAGGTTTTGACATATCCTTTTTCCATCATAAACTCTGCAATATGGGGGCGACCTGTCTGATCAGCGCCAAACCGATTCTCAACCTGCTCCACAGTGATATCAAATCCAAGGCTGTTTAATTTTTCAATAATTTTTGGATTTCTCTGGGCACGGGATATTTTTGCATCATCAAAAATAGAATTAAGCTTTTTATCATAAATACTGAACCCATAGCCCAAAAGATGAACGCTTCCCACTTCCCTGAACTCTGATGGAGGCTCACAACTAATTTCAACCCCGGTGATAAATTCAGGAGATGGGGGCAAAGGATATTTTAAAATTTCCTTAACACCGTCTATGGTATCATGATCTGTTATTGAAATGGCTCGGACCTCAGCCCTTTTAGCCATGGCCATAATTTCTAAAGGAGAAAAAGACCCGTCCGAAGCTGTAGAATGTACATGAAGATCAATCAATAAACTATCTTGTGCAGGCTAAATTCCGAGAGCCCTCTCCATATCCTCTTCACGGTTTTTACAATCAATGCATTGGGTGGTAACAGGTCTTGCCTTAAGCCGTTGAATGGAAATATCTTCCCCACAACCCTCACAGATTCCAAATGTCTCATTTTCAATACGTACAAGCGCTTTTTTAATTTTCTTGATCAATTTATGTTCTCGGTCTCTGATACGAAGTTCAAAACTTCTCTCAGATTCATGGGAAGCCCTGTCAGTTGGATCGGCAAAATTTTCTTTTGGCTTTGTCATACCGGTTACAGTATCGTCAGCATGGGAAAGGAGATCTTTAAGCCTATCAGTCAAAAGAATTTTAAAAAATCCCAAATCTTCTTTTTTCATTGTATTTGCCCTTTATCTTAAATTACAGGAACCAAAAAAAATAATACACTAAAATTAAACAAAATGTAAAGAATTAAATGACCCCATGGCCAATTCCAACCAGCTATTAAATCATCACTCACCTTTAATCAGCACTTTTTTCTATTTTCCCTCAGGCAGGTCTAAATTAAACAATTGACGTGTGACATTGAGGTAAAGGGAATCATCTCTATGGTCACCGGTATTGCGTAAAAAAAGGATAGGATCATGAATGGTTCTGGTTGCAATGGCCTGAGTCATACGTCTGATAGCCTCCCTATCCTCTTGTGAAAGGTGTTTCAAGTTTAAAAAAGTTTTTTTACATTCCATATCTACGATGGTGGATATTTTGTCGTTCAACGCCTTAATCGTGGGTATGATGGCAAGGCTTTCCATCCATTTTAAGAATTTCACTACAGCTTCTTCAATATATCTTTCAGCCTTTATTGTCTCTTTTCCCCGTTGTTCAATATTGGATTCCACAATATTTTTCAAATCATCTATATCATAAACATAGGCATTGGAAATCGTGTTTATCTTCGGATCAATATCCCTTGGAACAGCAATATCAATAAAAAAAAGCGTATTATGATGCCTTTTTTTCATGGCCTGTTTGACCTGGGTCTCGGTTAACACATAATCTGTGGCGCCTGTTGAACTGATAATAATATCGACAGTTTTTAATGCATCTTCCCTTTCTTCAAACTTAATAGCCTGTCCATTGAATTTATCAGCAAGATCAACTGCATTTTTAAAGGTTCGATTTGCGACTATAATATGCTTCACATTGTTGGATAATAAGTGTTCCACAGCCAATTCCGCCATCTCGCCGGCACCCAGCAGCATGACACTTTTTTGGGATAGGTCTGAAAAAATTTTTTTAGCAAGTTCAATGGCTGCATAACTTATGGAAACTGCATTATCACCTATCCCTGTTTCTTTTCTGACTTTTTTTGCAATATTAAACGCTTTGTGCATAAGCCTATTCAACATAACCCCCGAGGCATTATTTTCCACCGCTGTCCGATAGGCCTGTTTGATCTGACCTAAAATCTGGGGTTCTCCAACAACCATTGAATCCAGGCTTGATACAACCTTAAACAAATGCAGGATAGCTTCATCTTCCTTATAAACATATAAAGAACTTTTAAACTCAGAGATATCAATATTTTTATGATACGAAATAAAATCAATGATTTTATCGACCTTTTCACCTGTTTCAGGAATATATAAAATTTCTGTCCGATTGCAGGTGGAAAAAATAAGGCATTCTTTAATATCTTTGTCCTGATTTAATAATTCAAGGCCTGCGATTATCTCTTCAATGGAAAAAGATAATTTTTCCCTGAGCTCAACAGGAGCTGTTTTATGATTTGCACCGATTAATATAATTTTTGGCATTGTTCTTTCTTTATTTTCTACATTTTTTATTTTGTAAAGGCCTGGTGATATCCGCCCAAAAGCATGTTTACCCCTATAAATGTGAACAGGATGATCAAAAAACCAATAATGGTCACAATCGCTGATTTTCTGCCGCGCCATCCCGAATAAATACGCAGATGGAGTAAAGCTGCGTACATCAGCCAGATTCCCACGGAAAAAACTTCTTTTGGATCCCAGCTCCAGAATCTTCCCCAGATGGTTTTTGCATAGATAAACCCTGTCACAAGTCCGATGGTAAGAAGGGCAAATCCTGTTGTTAAACAGGTATATCCGACATTATCCAGAAGATCCAATGATGGCAGCCGTTTAAAAAAGAAACCAGGATTTTTAGTCTTAATCCCTTTTTCCTGCAGCAGATATAAAATCCCAGCCCCGCATGCCAGTGCAAGGGATGCATCTCCCGCAAACACCATAAAAATGTGGGCATAAAACCAGAACCCTTTTAATATGTCATTCTGCTTAACCTGTGCATCCGGAACCATTATTAATACTGCCAGCATAATGACAAACAGCAACACCGAAGCAAATACCCCAAGCATTTTAAGATCAAATTTGTACTGAAAAAATAAAAACATGCAGCCCAGGAAAAATGCAGCAACAGATAAACTCTGGGATAAATTCTGTATGGGTGCATACCGTGTTGCCATAGTGTAAATCACCATACTGATAAAATGAAACGCAACAGCTATTGAAATCAAACAAAAAGAGGTTTTTTGGTAGATTTTCTTTTGATTAAATAAAAACAGAATATACCCTGCCATGCTGATAAAATAGAGCACGGTTGTTATCTGCAGCACTATCTGGGCAGTTTGAACACTCATTCATCACTCCTTAAATAAACAAGATCTTTATATGTAAATCCTTTTCCAAGAATTTCACTTAAAACCGCATTAATTTTTATCTCATCATTTGCCTGGATCAACTCAAGAAGGCCTTTCTCAATCAAAGTATGAAATATTGCCTTATTGACATCCGGGTTATGCCCTGATTCCAGGAACCTTTTACGTATATTCCCCATGAGTTGCAGCAATGTTGCATACTCCGGCCCAAACTGGCACTCAAGATCCTGCCTGATTTTCTTTGCCATGGCCGGACTTGATCCTGATGTTGAAACGGCCAGGATAAGGTTGCCCCTGTCCACTGTCGAAGGAAGCAGAAAATCACTTTTCCCCGGTGCATCCGCCACATTACAAAGGATATTGAACTCTAATGCATCGTTTTTTATCTGGTGATTCAAATCCTCATTATTAGTGGCAGCAAAAACAAGAAACATCCCCTTCACATCTTCTTTTTCATATCTTTTTTTTACAAAACAAATGGATGTTTTTTGTAATCCATCAAACCTGGTTGAAAACTCATCACTTATGAGTTTTATCTTGGCTCCGCATTTTTCAAGGGTTACAGCCTTTCTGACACCTACAGCTCCTCCTCCTACAACAAGGCAATTTTTATCTTTGATGTCAAGAAAAATGGGATAATATTTCATGGTTATCCTTTATTTAAACCCTTGTTTGCATAAATAAACTAATATATATTGCCCTAGGATATTTTACAATATCAAACTCAACTTTCGGGGCCGGCAGATGAGTGGGGTCAGGCTTGCATTATTG
>JAOZRF010000503.1 GCA_029940245.1 Desulfobacula sp. | reverse complement strand
GGTATTTCCGATAAACTGTTCATTGACTTTGATACCTGGTTTTGAGATGATCCAGCTAAATAAAAATCTTAATTTCCGGATATGTCCATGCAATTTAAAACTTTATGGAAGACCATCTGTATATTAGTACTATTGGTTTTTGCAATTCCCTTGATTTGTTCGGGTACAGAGCCTTTGAGCCATCAAAATGCTTCACCTGATTTTCCATCACTAATGGAAAGCATTCAGTTTAAAAAGGGCATTGAATTTTGTGGCATTAAAATTCCCATTGAAAATCAGGATGTAAAAGAAAGACTTGAAAAAGAGATGTTGTTGTCATTATGGGACCGGGCACAGGTGATATTGTGGATCAAGCGGGCGGCACGCTATTTTCCCCATTTGGAAAAAATTTTAAAACAATATGGACTGCCATTGGATTTGAAATATGTTCCGCTGATTGAAAGTGCTTTAAGGCCCCATGCGGGTTCCTCAAAAAATGCAATGGGATATTGGCAGTTTTTAAAATCTACAGGACGAAAATACGGGCTCAGGATTGATTCTCGGGTGGATGAACGAAGAAATATTTTTAAATCAACCCATGCTGCCTGTAAATACTTAAAAGCCATGAAAGAGCAGTTCGGATCATATCTTTTGGCATTGTCAGCATATAATATGGGTGAATATGGGTTAGAACGTGAAATTGAAATTCAAGAAAATAATGATTTTTTTTCATTATATCTTCCTTTGGAAACCCAGAGATATGCCTTTAAACTTTTTTGTGCCAAATTAATTTTTGAAAATCAGGAATCCTTTGGGTTTTTTTTGAAAAATTCAGATTTATATCCTTCTTTTTCTTTTGATACGATTCATTTTAAATTAGATTTTCAGATTCCCATTTCCGCCATTGCAAAGGCGGCTGATATACCGTTTAAAACGATTAAAGATTACAACCCTGAATTGCGCGGATATTATCTTGAAAAAGGTGATCTTGCTATTCTGATACCAAAGGGAAGGGCAAAAAGATTTAATGAAAATTTTAAATCTCAATACAAAAACTGGGAAAAAATTTATAAAAAAAAATTTCACATTGTTAAAGATGGAGATAGTCTCAGTGAAATTGCCGAAACATATAATACATCTTTCTTGTTATTGTTACGCTTAAATAATCTTTCTGTAAAAAGTATAATTCACCCGGGAGACATGCTTTTGATTGAATGAAAATTATGAAGAGGTGTCAGTGGAATCAATGGAATCTATATCCTCTTTTTTGGGTTTTTGTTGTTTTTTAAGGCAGACTTTATCCTCGCGTACGATTGCGCAAAGTTTTTGATTATGTAATTCTCTACAAGTTGCATGATTATAGAGTGGACATTCTGGGTATTGTTTAGACATTTTAATTCCTTTTTATTTATTTCCCCAAAGAATTTATTAACTATACCCTAATTTAAAGAAGCTTTCAACCTATTTCCCAGGATAGGCGGTCAGACTTACAGGAAAACTTGGATTTCTGCAAACTATTGTTTCAAAGGTTTTTCTTCAATAATTCCAGGTTTTGATGAATTAATATTTATTTTCAGTTTTGGCTGGGCGCTGTCTGGTGATCTGTTTGACAATTGGTCAATATCTTTTTGCAGCCGTGAAATATTTGCTTCAAGTTTTTGATTTAAAGTCTCTATCCGGCTATCAAGGGTATTCATGAGATTGTTTAAAACATTTTCCAATTGCTTAATTTGTTTGTCAACAATAGCTTGAGATGCAGTCTCGCTTTCTAAATTTTTATATTTTTTATCCATAAGACTTAAATTTTTTCGAAGCTCACCGATTTGCTGATCATCATCTGATAACTTCAAAAGCCGGGTATTAAATTCTTTTTTGAAAAGATCTATTTCTGTTTTTATTTGTTTGGCAATGGTATTAAATTGAGTGTTATTTGTCTTCAAGGTTGAAAGGGTCTGTTCATTGATCTTTTCAATGGTCTGGAGTGTTGTTTTATTCTGGTTTGTATTATTGACAACCTGTTTTGTAAGTTTGTCAAGCTGAGCATTAATGGTTTTATTGTCTGCCTTTGAACTTGCCAATTTTGTTATCCGGGTTTCAAGAGAGGTGTTTTTTTTGTGAAATTCCGGCAGATTATTATCAAGCTCAAATTTGTTTTTAGCAATTTTTACATCAAGGGCATTTAATTTTTCTTCTAATTGTTGAGAAATTTTGTCGACCTGGTTTTGTTTGGTCACATCAACATCAAACATTCGTTTTTTCATATCAAGGTAGCCAAAATAAAGAATAGCACCA
>JAOZRF010000502.1:336-2272 GCA_029940245.1 Desulfobacula sp. | reverse complement strand
TCAGCTTTCAGACGGGGAGATGTTATTAATAGTGAAAACCTGTGTCAATTGATGCGCATGGGAAAGCGCAATCTTTATGTCCTGGATCTTGATAAAGATCATATTCACGAAGATGATGCTGTTATTGAGCTGGCTTCAGCCCTTGCAGGCCCTGGTGTAACTTTTTCAAGCAGTCCCAGTGAGGGGAAATTACAATTAAAGGCTGACTATAGTGGTTTGTTCAAAGTTAATATTGACCCCCTGACTGAGTTTAATATGATCCCGGATACCATGTGCGCTTCCATCCACACAAATATTCCAGTACAAAAAGATCAGATATTGGGAGCCACAAGAGCTATCCCTTTGGTGATTGAAAGAGAAGAGCTTGATAAAGCAGTCTCAATTGCAAAAGAAAATTATCCTATATTTTCGGTCAAAATGTTCAATCCGTTAAAAGTAAGGCTGATAATTACAGGAAGCGAAGTGTACGACGGGCTCATTGAAGACAAATTTGAAGCCATTGTGAAAAGAAAAATTGAACAGTTTGGTTCCACCCTGGAAGAGACTTTGATTCTTCCTGACGATTTTGAAAAAATAGGTAGTGCCATTAAGTCATTCATGGACAAGGATACTGACCTTATCTTGACAACCGGGGGAATGTCTGTTGATCCGGATGATGTAACAAAGGCCGGCATACAAAGTGCCGGGTTTGATGAAATCTTTTATTCATCGGCAGTGCTGCCTGGGGCCATGTTTTTATTGGGTTATAAAGGAGACATGACAGTGATGGGACTTCCTGCCTGCGGCCTGTATCATGATATTACAATTTTTGATTTAATGCTCCCAAGAGTGCTTGCTGGAGAGAAACCGGGCAGGCGGGATATTGCAAAACTCGGCCATGGCGGCCTTTGTCTGGATTGTAAGGTTTGCAGATATCCAGCTTGTCCTTTTGGTAAAACAGCTTGAACTGGTAATTTATGTTAAAAATCAATTTGTCTGGGCGTTTTTATAAACAGTCATTGTACCTGCTTGGTTTTTGTGTTGCTTTTTTCAGTGCGGGCATTGGTATAGGTGGCTGCACCATATTGGTTTCCGCATTTATCTCTATTTTTAAATTTAATTTTAAACGGGCGGCTGGTATTTCACTTGCGACTATTATTCCCATCTCTTTTGTGGGGGCCATATCTCACCTTTTTTTGTTTTCAAATCCACCTTCTTTTAAATATTTTCTTGTTTTTATTCCCATGTGTATAACTGGTACAATAATAGGTTCAAAATATATTCATAAATGGAATAACCAGTGGCTTAAATGGATTTTTACTCTTTTTCTTTTTATAGCAAGTCTTCGGATTTTAAAGGTTATAGATTTTCCTTTTTTGATGTTTTCAAGTTTGAATGAAATTTGCTGGGCCCACGAAGCGCTTTTTATAATGGTTTTTGGAATCATTATCGGTATAACTGCAACATGGCTGGGAATAGGCTGCGGATTGCTCATTGTCCCGTTTTATGTAATTGTGATGAATTTTAATATGCACGAAGCCATCTGCCTCTCTTTAACCACCATGTTTTTTCTGACAACCTCTGCAACACTCATGCACCAAAAACGTGCAAAATTGGATTTTAAATCTTTTAAGGTTTTGTTTATTCCCTCTTTTGCTGGTGCTGTAGCTGGGGCTGCCGTATCCGGTCTGTTGCCATCGTTTTTTCTTAAACAACTATTTGGGATTTTATTAGCAGTAATTGCCTGTTCATATCTATATCATCTGCTCACCGAAGCTATGAAAAGAGAATTTTTAAAAACTGAACCCTGTGAAAACTTTATTAACAAGGAGGGATAAATGGCAGTTAGCGATATTTATGATATTTTGAGAAGTGCCCTGGAACAAGAGATAACGCTCCATAAGCTTGCAGATCAACCTATTAACATTCAATGCAAAGCTCTTTCAGCGAAACAAGC
>JAOZRF010000502.1:0-307 GCA_029940245.1 Desulfobacula sp. | reverse complement strand
AAAGGCCGTGAGGTTATGGTTGAGGCTGATTTCTTGGATGCCAAGGGGCAGAGTTTTACAGATGCCTTTGAAAATAAGGAATATCAGGTAAAAGATCTTTTATCTATGGAATTGTCCACAAACAGAAAGCGGGCCTCTTTTATTGCCGGGTTAAATGCTGTTTTCAGGTATCTCAACCTGATTGATAAGACCATTCATTGTAAAGATAAAGAGCCTGTTCTTTGTGCGAAAAATCTTCCGAATATTATTCCAAAGGATTCAAAAATAACATCAAAGCTGTAAATATTTTTAATTTTCGTTATCTTCC
>JAOZRF010000501.1 GCA_029940245.1 Desulfobacula sp. | reverse complement strand
TGATATCGGCAATACATCCAATGGCAAGGCCAAGGTCGGAAAGTTCAAGCGCGGCTTCAAGCCCCAGATCATGACCAATACTGAAAACCGCTTTTTTGCCAGCCAGCAGGCCATAGGTTTTGGCCATGCGTAAGGCACAACCAATCTGCATGACTCCGGGTCTTTCATTGTTATCAAAAATCAAGGGCCTTTCAATACATCCCGTTGCAACAACAACACTTCTGGCTCTAATCTCAATATACCGCTGGTTAAAGACATCCTCTTTTTTTCCGATCTGGAACCCTGTAATAAGGTTGTTGTTATAGGTTCCAACAGCAGATGTATGGGTAAATACCCTTATATTTTCAAAGGATTCCACCTCTTTTGCAAGCCGGCCTGCCCTTTCGTGAAGGGTTTTTCCTTTTTTATACGGGCTTGATCGGTATTCAAAAAATCCGCCCAGCCAGGGACGAGATTCCATCAAAATGACCCGCAAGCCTTTTTGGGCTGCGCAAATAGCAGCCATCATTCCGGCAGGGCCTCCACCGATGATGCAGACATCTGTGTTCAGAAAAATCTCATCAAAAATACCCGGCATTTTAAAATCAGGACTGATCTTACCCAGTCCGGCAGCTTTTCGGATCTGCTTCATTGCGATTGGCCAGATTTTCGCAGGCTTGTGCATGACATTATAATAAAATCCTGCCGGCATCAGCCAGTCCAGTTTATCCAGAAAAGAAAGTAAATCATTTTCTGCAGACCCTTTAACATTTTGCTCTTTTATGACCATACCATCTTCAAGTAAAGTGTTTTCACACCGGACATTGGGGATACCATCCACTTCCATGCAGGTATTGCTGCATTCGCCGTCAAGACTGTAAAGCCCCCTGGGCCTGTGATATTTTAGACTTCTGGCAAAAATCCGTATCCCGTTTGCATATAACGCCGTTGCAACGGTGTCGCCCTTTCGCCCAAAATATTTTTTACCTTTATATGTAAAAGCAATTTTCCGGGCAGTATCTATTTTTAATGTAGGCAGATGATTAAACCGGTTCATCATTTCCGCCCCCCAGTTTCTTGCTTTTCAAGATTCGTGGTCGTGTCCCGGTAAATGGAAAACCATGACCCGCAGCCATCTTTGTGGTACCACCATTCCTGCTGGACCCCTGCAGCACATTTGTTTAAATGCACATAATCGCACCAGGCTTCCGGTGTCAGATCTTTTTCATCAGGTCTCGGGCCTTTTTCCTCTCCGCCAAATCTGAATTCATATCCGTTTCTTTTTCCGCAAATTGGACATGTGATTGTTAATGCCATATTTTTGTCTCCTCTAATTGTCCGGGCTGTAGCTCACAAGCGCTGCCGTCTCACCCATGAGCCTGTGTTCTTGATACCGCTTCAGGGCAAAGGGTTTCAACATGTCGGGGCAAATGTCTGTTGCCATGTATTGGGCCATGTATTTGCCCACGGCAGAGCAGGATTTAAATCCAAAGTAACCCCATCCACAGTCCATGAAAAATCCTTCAACCTGGTTGTTGCCATCCATGATGGGTGCCATATCAGGTGTCATATCTGCTAAGCCGCCCCAGATTCTCATGAAACGAATGCCCCTGAAGCAAGGCAGAAATTCAGAAAGTGCTTCAGCCTGATGTTTGATGTAATGAGCCGTATTTAAAGTGGTATAATTCGGCCAGGGATCCATGTGGGCACCCGTGGCAATTTCACCTTTCAAGGTCTGGTTGGCATAACAATGGTAGGCTCCGGAAGAAACCACATGATCCAGAACCGGTTTCAAAGGCTGGGTGACCATGGCCTGGATTGTCAAAACACTTATGGGAAGCTTGATCCCCAGCATATTATAGATCAGGGCAGCAGAATAGCCCCCGGCTGAAATCAACACCTGTCTGGTATTAATGGTTCCCCGGCTGGTGGTCACAGAGGTCACCTTGCCATTTTTTGTGCCGATTCCCAATGCTTCTGTCTGCTGGTGAATCTCAACGCCTCTTTCAGCAGCACCTCTTGCAAGCCCCCAGACCACGGCATCATGGCGGACAACACCACCCGGCGGATGGAACATGGCCCCGTGAATGGGAAAGGTAATATCCTCGGAGATATTTAAAGCCGGAACCAGCTCTTTTGCCTGCTTTGCGTCAATGAGATGACTTTCCACCCCATGAAACTGGGCAGTGGCAATGGTCATGGTAGCAGCATTCATGGCAGCCTCAGAGTGCATGAGGTTTAAATTCCCGCAATTGTTAAACATTAAATTGTAATCCAGATCCTTTGTCAGGACCGGCC
>JAOZRF010000500.1 GCA_029940245.1 Desulfobacula sp. | reverse complement strand
CCCAGTATGGGCAAAAAGGCCAGAAAACCCATAATGACACCCCATAAAAATGGAGAGCTCCACCCCAGGAACAAAAAAAGTGCCCCGCCTGCAACCCCCTGAATCAATCCGCCAAAACCATTTCCGACAAGGACTGCACCTGCCATACCCGTAAATTTTTCAAAAAGTTTTTTATCATGTTCATCCGACAAAGGAGACAGGTCATACATATATTTTACAAACTTATCCCCATCAGTGAGCATATAAAATACAACAACCAGCATTAAGCCAAAATACAAGACCAGATTAAACACATTGGATGTGATAAATCTGGCTTGTTCAAACAATGAAAATCCCACAAATTTGCCAAGCTCTGAAATGGGCCTGACCAATTCATCCCAAGTCACAACCTTTGCAATTCCTGCCCTTAAAAGCAAATCATTGAACCGTTCAAGGATCTGTGTGCTTTCCAGCAAATTTTTTAATTGGTTTGAAAAAACTGCATCCTTGGCCATTACATAAAGGGTAAACGCTTCCTTGGAAATAACCCCGACAAAAAAGACAACGGGAATAAATATTACAAAAAAAATCAAAACACAGGTTAGAACAGAAGCTATTGTCGGTGGCAGTTTTTTTAATAAAAACTTAAAAACCGGGTTAAAAATCCCTGTAGATACAATTCCTAAGATGATAATGGCGAAAAAGGGGGCAATCAAATTACCTGCAAGCAGAGTCGCAATGCTGAACAGCACAATAAAAAAAACAAACACTGCTTTTTGAGAAATATTTTGCTCCAAAGCTTCACCAAATCTGTTAGTTTTTAAAAAAAAGAAAAAAAACCATGTAAAGCTGCAATATGCAAAATACCTTGCACAAATGCAGCTTTACTTCCATCAAACAATCGTCTGGTTTTAACTTCTTATTATGCCAAGCGCTGCCAGAACAAGAAGTATCTCAAATATAATAACTTGAATAAAACTTCCAAAAAAATGATATACAATACCGCCGCCAACAATTGCCGGTACGGCTGTAAAAACCAATATGCCTAATTTTCTAGGAATATCCATAATAAAAACACTCCTTTATGCATTTTATTTCAACTATTTAAAACTTTGATAAAAATCTAATATTTTTTACCATTTTAATGCATTCAAGTAAAGCAAAAACCTTATCTTTCGATAATCATTGCCATACCCATACCACCACCGATACACATGGAGATCAGACCTGTGGAATAAGATTTTCTTTTCATCTGGTTAATAGCCGTCACCATCTGTCTTGCCCCTGTGCATCCAATGGGATGCCCCAGTGAAACGCCTGATCCCAGCTCATTGGGCCTTTCCACATCAATATTGAGTTCCTTCATGCATCCGATGGCCTGGGCAGCAAATGCTTCATTCAGTTCAATCAAATCAATGTCATCCATACTCATACCGGTCTGTTTCAACACTTTTTTAATTGCCGGCACAGGGCCTAGACCCATGTAGGCCGGATCAAGTCCGCCAGATGAGAAACCTTTTATTTTTGCCAGTTTTTCAAGCCCTAGATCATCTGCCTTTTCTTCAGACATTAATAGAACAGCCGCAGCCGCATCATTAATTCCCGATGCATTTCCTGCTGTCACGCTCCCGTCTTTTTTAAATGCCGGACGAAGTTTTGCCATTTTTTCCATGCTTGTTTCCATAGGACGCTCGTCTTTATCAACAATGGCATCCCCTCTTCGGGATTTGATCACGACCGGTACAATTTCCTGGGCAAATGTCCCGTCATTCACAGCAGCAAACGCCCTGTTATGGCTCAACAAGGATAGCTGATCCTGTTCTTCTCGTGTGATACCATATTTTTCTACAATATTTTCAGCAGTAAGTCCCATGTGGTATCCGTAAAAAATTTCATATAATCCGTCAAATACCATCAAGTCATGGACAGGTCCGATGCCGGTCAGTTCCATCCTATGTCCCCATCTGGCCTTGCTCAATGCCATGGGGGCATTGCTCATGCTTTCCTGGCCACCGGCAAGAATTACATCTGCCTGACCTGCCATGATTGCCTGTGCGCCAAGAGCAATGGCTTTAAGCCCAGAGCCGCAAATTTTATTAACGGTAAACGCCGTGGTCTGTCTTGAGATACCCGCACCAATCATGGCCTGACGGGCTGTGTTCTGTCCCTGCCCTGCCTGAAGAACATTACCCATGATCACTTCATCAATAAATACAGGGTTCAAGGAATCATCATAATCATATTCTTTTTTTTCAAGATCAATCATGCCTTGATTTTTTAATGTATCTGGAGAAAATTC
>JAOZRF010000499.1 GCA_029940245.1 Desulfobacula sp. | reverse complement strand
CTGGGGGTTCAGATATGTTTTCTCTGTTATAATATAATTCTACCGCTTCTTGTATGTTGAGGATAGCTTCTTCCTGGGTATCGCCATATGCAAAACATCCCGGTATATCAGGTATGGTCACCCCGTAACCGGTGTCATCGTCCTTATGAATAATTACCGGATATTTCATTTTACTTTCTCCAATTTAATCCTGCCATTTTATAAATATTCCTGGCTGTCCCAATAGGCAAATCTTTTTAGGGATGGGGAACAATTACTATTTTGCCGTTTTCATGCTTGAATTTGTGATGATCACCAGACACTTTAACCAATACAAATCCCGCTTTTTTCAGCTCTTTTATAATCTGCCTGCTGTTCATATTTCTTTTATACACATCATACACATCGAAATCAATTGCTAGTTACAGTTGACTGAAAAAAAATGTTTTTTGGGAAGACACATTTCAAACCACAGCACAGAAATTTTTTTGAATTCCAAAAGTCAAGAATTCTTGCAACTAATCTTAAGTTTTCATATTTTCAACTATTCAAATAGTATCCATAAGCTCCCTTTATTAAACGCACTTGATAGTCGGAAAGATCTCTGTATGAAATCTTTATCATGGACACAAATTAAAAATTAATTTTATCAGGGTGGAAGGTTTTGACTGTTCTCTCATGAGGTAGAAAAGATGTTTAAAAAAGTTTAAATATTGGGGCCGGGATTCTTCCGGGACAGGTCATCTGCTGCCCTGGAAACCAGGGAACCCCGTATTTGCGGTGTTGATAGGGGGAAGAGTTAATTTTTTTAATCAAACTTTGATTGTGTTTTAATGATAACCAGTATAAAAACAGGTGGAGGATAAGTCGATTATTGACAGTAGAGTCATAGGAAAAGTATGGACCAAAAAATATTTGCAGATTTACATAATCACACCACTGCATCTGATGGTGATTTCACACCAGATCAGATGGTTGAACAGGCAGGAACCCATGGAATAAAGGCAATTGGTATTACGGACCATGATACGCTGGATGGGTTGAAAACAGCAGTGGCAGCAGGGGAGAAATACGATATTGAGGTGGTTCCTGGAGTTGAGGTCTCTATTCGGTTCAAGCGGTCTTATTTTACGGGGACACTGCATTTGTTGTGCTATTTTAAATCCGGTAGACTTTTTGACGATCAGTTTATAAAAGGATTTCAAGATGTCCTGGCTAAGGGAAGAGGAGAAAAACTTGTAAGGGCAAGGGTTGATGAGATCAATAAAAACTTTGGGCCGGACAAGAAGACAGCTTTATTAAAAAGAGATTTAAAGTTTGAAGATATCGCTTTTTTCAGCAATAATGCCACAAGACGGCACTTTGCCCTTGCATTAAAAGAACGCTTCGGAGTCAGTGACATTGATATCATCAATACCATCCTGGGAAACAACAGCCCGGCTTATCTTCCTTCAGGGATTGACTTAGAAGGGATGGTTTCCTTTATCCGAAAAAATCATATCCTTGCAGTCCTGGCTCACCCGGCAGCCGGGTCTTTCCCGGGCAAGGGGCATTATAAGGAGGTTTTGCCGCCCCTTGAAATCGTTGAAAGAATTTTACCGGAGTTTATTGCTGCGGGTATTCAAGGACTGGAAGTCTATTATCCCGGTCATATTAAAGAACACGAGGATTTAATGAAATCATGGGCAAAAAAATATAATCTTCTATTGACGGGCGGATCAGATTGCCATGATGGCATAGAGCGCCCTGTCGGAGTAAGTGGTATATCTGAATCAGAATATATGATATTTAAGGAGTCATTGGCATGAGAAGAAAAGAAAAAGAAATTACAAAGAAAGAAGAGATTGAAAAAATTTTAATGCAAAGCCATGTCTGCCATCTGGCAATGGTGGATGAAGATAAGCCTTATCTGGTCCCGATGAATTTTGGGTATAGCGATGGATGTCTTTTTTTTCATTGTGCAAAGCAGGGGAGAAAGATTGATTTGATTAAAAAAAATCCCAACATTTGTTTTGAGGTTGAAACCCTTATCCGGTTTAAAAAGGCTCAGATAGCCTGCGACTGGGGGGTTGAATTCAAGAGCGTAATCGGATCGGGAAAAGCACAATTCCTGGAAGATTCAAAGGAAAAGAAAAACGCATTAAACATTATTATGTCACACTATTCAGACCGTTTATTTGAATATCCGGATGAGATGCTTGAAAAAACGCTTGTGATAAAAGTTGTCATTGATGAAATGACGGGGAAACACTCTTAAGGGGATTGAATGAGTGAAACCATCGATAAGACCAATTTTTTAGACCA
>JAOZRF010000100.1 GCA_029940245.1 Desulfobacula sp. | reverse complement strand
GAAAAACTGGATATTAAAATTGCAGGACTTTTTCCTCTGGCTGACCGCCGGGAAAGCAAGGACCTGTGCATCAAAGAAGTGGATCAAAGAATAAAAAAACTTGAAAAACAGGGTCGTGCTAACATCAATGCGTTTCAGGGGCAGGATAAGGAAATCATGACCATTGTATTTTTGTTTGATATATTTCATAAATTCAGAGATGATTTTGATTTGCTGATAGAAGATCAAATTAAGGCCGAAGACATATCCATCAAGGTTCCCTTTGCCCAGAAAGCCATGCACGCACTCCACATAAAAGGATTTGAAGATAAAACCATTCCCCACTATTTTTCCCTTTCCTATCAGCTTCGGCGGGCCTTTTACTTTATTTCCAACTCCCTTGTGGGAAGCAGCCCATGCATGCAGACGCTTAAAAAACATTTATGGTATAATGTTTTCACTTATAATATTGATCTTTACAACAAGTTTTTATGGAATAAAATGGAGGATTTTTCCACCCTGCTTTTAGGAGAAACCGGCACGGGAAAGGGTACTGCTGCCAAAGCCATTGGAAGCTCTGGATATATCCCCTTTGAACCCAAAAAGCAATGTTTTACCCAGAGTTTCACCCGGGCCTTTTCTTCGCTGAACCTTTCCCAATACCCTGAAACCCTGCTTGAATCAGAATTATTCGGCCATACAAAAGGGGCCTTTACAGGGGCCGTGGATGACTACCAGGGCGTATTTGCCCGGTGCAGCCCCCATGGCTCCATCCTTCTAGATGAAATCGGTGAAATTCCCAACCATGTACAGATCAAACTATTAAGGGTTCTCCAGGAAAGAGATTTTTCACCTATGGGAACCCATGAGACATCAAGGTTTAACGGAAGGGTCATTGCCGCTACCAATCGCCCTAAAAAAGAGATTCTCCACGGTAAGGTATTCAGGGATGATTTTTATTACAGACTTTGTTCCGATATCATTGAAGTTCCATCCCTTAGCACCAGAATAAGTGAAAGGCCATCTGAACTGGATGATTTACTGGACTTTACCATCCAGAAAATGACGGGTACCCGTTCTGAAAAATTAATCCTAAAGGTTAAAAGAATTATTGACCGCCGGCTTGGAAAAGATTATCAATGGCCAGGAAATGTCCGGGAACTTGAGCAATGCGTCAGAAGCGTATTGTTAAGACGCGATTATAAAGGAAAACAAATAGAAGAAAAAGAAATGATCTCCCTGAAACAGGAACTCTTACAAGGGATTATAGACCGGAACATTGCAGTGCCGTCCCTGATATCAGGATATTGCAAACTTTTATATGACCAGTCAGGCAACTATGAAAAGGTTGCAAAACAGACTAAATTGGATAGAAGAACCATAAAAAAACATATCATGAATTTTAAAAAAGACTGAATATCTTATGCTATCTTTTCTGCCTGCCCCTTTGAAGGGTGTTCTATCAATTTTATTATACATATTAAACACCATAGTTTTGACCATCCCATTAATTGGGATCTCTTTATTCAAATTTATTATCCCGGTTCATCCCTTTGTTGTTATCCTTGATAAAATTCTGATATCCATTGCCACTCTCTGGATCGGGATTAATTCATTTAATTCAAGCCTTTTTTGCAAAATAGACTGGGATATCAGGGGACTTGAAAAACTTGAAAAAAAAGACTGGTATCTGGTTATTTCCAATCATCAATCCTGGGTGGATATTTTAGTTTTACAGACAACCTTGAACCGGAAAATTCCCATGCTGAAATTTTTTTTAAAAAAAGAACTGATCTGGATCCCGTTTCTGGGACTTGCCTGGTGGGGCCTGGATTTTCCGTTTATGAAACGGTATTCAAAAAAACAACTACAGGAAAACCCCTATCTAAAGGGGAAAGACCTTGAAATCACAAAAAAGGCATGCGAAAAATTCAAACATACGCCCGTATCCGTCATGAATTTTGTTGAGGGAACCAGATTTACCCCGCACAAAAAAGCATTCCAAACCAATAATTTTAATCATCTTCTGACCCCTAAAGCCGGTGGGATAGCCTTTGTCTTAAGTTCCATGGGAGAATACCTTCATAAAATCATTGATGTTACCATTGTCTATCCGGAAAAGATTCCAACCTTCTGGGAATATATTTCAGGCAGGGTCAATAAAATTATTATTGACTTTGAAGTCATACCATTAACTGAGTCTCTGACGGGGAATTATTTTAATGATCCTGCGTATAAAGATTTTTTTTGTATCTGGCTGAATGCGTTATGGCAAAAAAAAGATGAAAAAATTAAAGTATTGAAATCTTAAAATCTTAAAAAAGTTAAATTACAGCAGCTAAAAATCCTGTGGCAAGAAATAAAAATTCAATAACAAATTCGCTGTATACTCCAGATATAAGACTGTTTTTTTTAAAAAATCTTATTAATAAAAGCATGATCAAGGGTATGAAAACAAAAAAGAAGGTCTTTATTGCCAGTACATGCATGAGAACCGTTAAAATAATAATACCCATATCAATAAGCAGCACATATTGTATGATTTCAAAACTTCGTTTTTCCCCTAAAAGGATGGGAAGGGTTTCTTTGCCTGTGATTCTATCACCCTGGATGGCAAGGACATCAAAAAAAGAGGTTCTGGCAAATACAAGCCCCATGGCAAACAGGCACACCATGATAACAGCCATCAAATCACTTTGATTGGTCATTGCCGGCAAAAGGCAGGTTACTGTTCCCCAGGCAATGGTAATCAGAATGGTTTTTGAGCCGGGTATATCTTTTATTCTGGCAATGGTTCCCTTTTTTGACTTTAAAGAAAAAATTTTTAAATTGTATGACAGGCCCAGAAGACTCATGACGAGCAGAACAAAAAAAGATAAGATACCGGTCCTAAAGCTCAGGTAAAGACCTGTCGAACCCGATAAAATAGCAAGAGCCCACAGATAAAAATAATTTTTTTTATAAAAAACCGCTCTTTGGGGGTGATTATATTTATCAGATTTAATCGTAAATAAATTGTTTAGTATCTGCATTGAAAGGACATATAAAGTTGCAATCAATGCATGGTGAAAATCCCGGGCAATCCCTTGAAGCATGGAACATGCGTAGGTCAGGAAGCCTGCACCTGCGGCAGCCATTATATTGGTTTTCAGTAAAAAATCACGAATAAAAAATAAAAAGGCTTTTACAACATGTTGATGTTGAAGACTGCTTTCTATTTTTCGGTATGCCTCATTAATGATCCAGTTTGGTGTAGATGCTCCGGCTGTAATCGCAACAGATCCGGCAAATGACAATTTGCCATAATCAATCTGGGAAACTTCCTCAATCTGGGTGACAAATTTGCCTGCACCAGATGCAATCTGTGCCAGTCTTTTTGTATTTCCGCTCTGTCTTCCGCCAACAACGATCACTGCATCATTTTCCCCGGCAAGTTTACGGATTTCTGCCTGCCGTTTTTCAGTGGAGCCGCAAATCGTATCAAATATTTTATAATGGGGTACATTGGTTTTACACCATGCCTTTATTTCATCGTAAAATGCAGTGTTCTGGGTGGTTTGAGCAACAATAACAGCCGCTTCAAACCGTGGCAGTGCACAAAGCTGTTCCATGGATGTGATCGTATGCCCTTTTCCCTTTGCATATCCCAAAAGGCCCACTACTTCCGGGTGTTTCTCATCTCCGATAATAATCGTTGAATACCCTTTCCGGGCATATTCATTAATAATCACCTGGACTCTTACTACCCTGGGGCAGGTTGCATTAATAACGTTAAAGCCGGCATCTTTTAATGCTTTTTCATCCTCCGGCGGAACACCGTGAGCCCGGATTAAGACAACGCCGCTGCCTTTTTCAGGAATTTTATCAATCCTGAAAATCTTTTTTTCTTCAAGCATGGCAAGGACCTGGGGATTATGGATCAAAGATCCATAGGTATAAATCGGTTCCCGGGACAAATTGGATGCATCCAGAACCATATCCACTGCACGGCGGACTCCCATACAGAAGCCCGCGGTTTTCGCAACAACTATTTTCATGAAAGATGACTCAGAAGATCAACCAGACGTTTGAATTCTGTTTTTGATTTAAAATTGATTTCAATCTTACCTCTATCCCCGATCTTTTTAATTTTGACAATGGATTGAATATGATTGGAAAGAATTGAACAGGTTTCATCAAGAAATTGTTTTTCAGCTTCAGATATTTGCTCCTGAAATTTTTTTGGTTCTTTTTTTGCGTTATTAACCAGTTTTTCCGTCTCTCTTACGGACAATTCTTTTTTAAGGACAATATCAAAAAGAATAATCTGGTTTTCATGGGAGCCCGCTCCCAAAAGTGCCCTTGCATGTCCCATGGAGATTTTTTCTAAAAGAAGGCTGTCTTTGATAATCTGGGGAAGAGTTCTGAGGCGAATCAGATTTGCTATGGTAGAACGGTTCTTACCGATTCTTTCCGCGACTTTTTCCTGGGTATAATGAAACTCAGAAATCAACCGGTAATAAGCCTCTGCCTCTTCAAGAACATTTAAATTTTCTCTTTGAATATTCTCAATAATGGAAACTTCCAGGACCTGTTCATTCGTCAGATTTTTTACAAACACGGGCACATGGGTCAAATTGACTTCCCTGGCTGCGCGAAGTCTTCTCTCTCCTGCTATCAACTCATAGGAATCATCAATATGCCTTACCAGCAAAGGTTGCAAAATACCCTGCTGGGCAATGGATTCCTTGAGCAGGTCCATTTCTTCCTGGTTAAACACCGTTCGTGGCTGATATCTGTTGGGCTTGATATCTTCAATGGAACAAATAAAAAAATCAGGACCGCCCTTACTCTCTGACATATCAAAATCCGGAATCAGTGCTGAAATCCCCCTTCCCAGGCCAGTATTTTTCTTTTTCTTTGTCATCATCTTTTTACGTGTGACCTCCCCGGGTTAGAAGTTCTTTTGCCAAAGCAAGATAACTTATTGACCCCATTGATAGCTTATCATATAAAATAATCGGCAATCCATAGCTTGGTGCCTCACCAAGCCTCACATTGCGCGGTATTTTTGTTTTAAAAACCATGTCTTTAAAATATTTTTTTGCATCTTCAACAACCTGCTGGGCAAGATTTGTTCTTTTGTCATACATGGTCAAAAGGATCCCTTTAATCTTTAATCCGGGATTAAAAGATGATTTGACTCGTTTTATGGTATCTAAGAGTTGCCCCAGGCCTTCCAGGGCATAAAATTCACTTTGAAGGGGTATCAAAACAGAGTCTGAAGCTGCAAATGCGTTTAATGTCAACAAACTCAAAGCCGGCGGGCAATCAATAATAATATAATCAAAATCCCCTTTTACCGGCGCAAGAAGCGTTTTAAGCTTTTTCTCCCTGCCTTTTTCCGACACCATCTCAATTTCAAAGCCTATGAGATCCATATCAGCCGGAATTATCATTAATTGAGTTAAAACAGTAGGAAGAATAATGTCCTCAACCCCACTCTCACCAATCAGGCCCTGGTACAAAGAATATTCCAGAGAAGGTTTATCAATCCCCATACCCGTTGTTGCATTTGCCTGGGAATCACAATCAACAAGTAATACTTTTTTCCCGATTGTGGCAAGAGCGGCTGAAAGATTAACAGAGGTCGTTGTTTTGCCAACCCCTCCTTTCTGGTTCGCTATACTGATAATCTGAGTCATAATCAGATTTCATTATCACAATTACTTTTCTTAGGCAAATGTTTAAAATTCTTAATTCTTAAATTTTATTTTTTAAAAAAATCATAGAAAAAGCCATATATGAGAAATTATCAACTTTTAAAAAGAAAGAATCAAAATTTGACTTTTTTAAAGTTTAAGTTACTATTCAAGGGCTATGAATAAACCCAAAAAAATCAAACCCAAAAAATATCGGAGGTTTAGCAGGCCTGCCAACATCAGTTTTAACCCTGATCTGCCAATCACCTCAAAAAAACAAGACATCATCAATGCCATAAAAAACAATAAAGTTGTGATTATTTCAGGGGAAACCGGGTCTGGAAAAACCACCCAGATTCCGAAATTCTGTCTTGAAGCAGGGCAGGGAATAAATGCAGTGATAGGCTGTACACAGCCAAGGCGAATCGCTGCCATCACCGTTGCAAAAAGAATTGCCGAGGAACTCAATGAAAGTATTGGCCGGTCTGTGGGATATAAAATTCGATTTGATGATAAAACCCGGGGCCAGAACTGTATAAAAATAATGACAGATGGAATCCTGCTTGCGGAAACTCAACGCGATCGGTTCTTAAATGAATACGATACCATTATTGTAGATGAAGCCCACGAAAGAAGCCTGAACATTGACTTTACCCTGGGCATTTTGAGAGACCTGGTTAAAAAAAGAAATGATCTCAAACTGATCATCACATCTGCTACCATTGATACGCAAAAATTTTCTAAAGCCTTTGACAATGCACCTATCATTGAAGTCACAGGACGGATGTACCCCGTTGAGACAATTTATATGCCCTTTTTAAATAAAGCGGATGAAAATGGAACCATTGAAGACCAGGGGTATGTGGAAGCGGCAGCAGATGCAACAAATCTTCTTCTTTCCCAGTCCAGGTCCGGCGATATCCTGGTGTTCATGCCCACGGAGCAGGATATCGGGGAAACCATGGAATTGATCCGGGGGAAAAATCATCCCGGTGTCACGGTTCTGCCTCTTTTTGCAAGGCTTTCAGCAAATGAGCAGTCCAAAATTTTTTCCCGGCAGCCCGGACGAAAAATTATCATTGCAACCAATGTGGCAGAAACCTCCTTGACCATACCAGGGATCAAATATGTCGTTGACACAGGGCTTGCAAGGATTCCTGAGTATTCTCCCAGGACAAGGACCACATCCCTTCCAGTAAGCCCTATTTCTCAGTCTTCTGCCAACCAGAGGCTGGGTCGTTGCGGCAGGGTTGAAAATGGCATCTGCATTCGGCTGTTTGATGAAGATGATTTTGGGGCAAGGCCTTTTTTTACCTCCCCTGAAATTTTACGAAGCAACCTTGCTGAAGTCATATTACGAATGATCTCGTTAAATCTCGGGGATGTTACTAACTTTCCATTTATTGATGCCCCTGCACCCAAAAGTATTAAAGACGGATTTAACACCCTGATTGAACTTTCTGCCATTAAAAAAAATAAGTCCGGGAAAACACAAACAAAGAAAACAAAATATGCACTGACAAAAATCGGCCGGATCATGGCCGGACTGCCTGTTGATCCAAAATTATCCAGGATTTTGATAGAGGCGGACAGGAATGGATGTTTAAAGGAGGCAGCCATCATTACAACGGCCATAGCCATTTCAGATCCACGGCAAAGACCGACCGACAAAACCCAGGCAGCCGATCAAAAGCATGGGTTGTTCAAAGATCCTGGTTCTGATTTTATTACGCTTCTAAATATATGGAATGCCGTTAAAACGGCTGAAAAAAGATTAAGTTCCCGGTCAAAACTCAAAAAATACTGCCAGGACCACTTTTTATCCTTTAAGCGTATGAGAGAATGGAATGAAATTCATGGCCAGATCATCAGGATACTAAAAGACCATGATTTGCAAGGTAAAAAAAAAATCACGCCTCCACCAGGAACCCCTGGCATGAAAGCCAAAGAATTCGAATTGGGTGGCCCCTTATATATTGCCCTTCATAAAGCTATTTTAGCCGGGTATCTTGCCAATATTGCCCATAAAAAGGAAAAGAATCTCTTTAGTGCGGCAAAGGGCCAGCAGGCAATGATATTTCCCGGATCAGGCCTTTTTAATACAGCCGGAAACTGGATTGTGGCTGCGGAATTTGTAAAAACCAGTCAGCTTTTTGCCAGGAACGTTGCCACAATTGATCCTGAATGGCTTGAGACAATAGGCAAAGACCTGTGTGTCCATACCTATTCAGATCCACACTGGGAAAAAAAACGCGGTGAAGTGATTGCAAAAGAACAAATATCCCTGTTTGGGCTGATTATTGTAAATGATCGAAATATCGCTTATGGTAAAATAAACCCTGAAGAATCAGGTGAAATATTCATTCGTTCTGCCCTGGTCCAGGGTGAAATCAACCAGAAATTTGAATTTATGACCCATAACCGTCAACTTATTGATGAAATTGAAACCCTTGAACATAAACGGCGGAAAAAAGATATCCTGGCATCAGAAGAGGATATCTTTGTTTTTTACCAGTCAAGACTGCCGGAACCTTTTTATAACATCAGAACCTTTTCCAGATTTATCAAAGACCGGAAAAACCAGGATTTTTTAAAAATGACAATTCAAGATCTTCAAAAATCGGCCTTTGATGAACATGAATTGTCTTTGTTTCCCGATACCCTGAAAATGGACCAGGCTAAATTCAGGCTGGAATATGAATTCAATCCCGGGTCTAAAAAAGATGGCATCACCCTGAACATTCCTGCGGCTTTTGCCCGGCTTGTTTCAAAAAATGATGTGGACAGGCTGGTTCCAGGCCTGTTTGAAGAAAAAATTGGCGCCCTGATAAAGGCGCTTCCCAAAAAATACCGGGTAAAGCTTTTACCCGTGTCT
>JAOZRF010000498.1 GCA_029940245.1 Desulfobacula sp. | reverse complement strand
ACCCCGCCTGCCAGACGGCCAACGGACTCCATCTTCTGGGCCTGGCGAAGTTGGGCTTCTGTTTTTTTGGTTTCGGTTAGATCTCTTATAATCCCATGAAATCCGATTATCCGACCTTTTGAATCGATTTTAAGAGATACTGATGTCTCGATATAACTCCTTGAACCATCCTTTCTAATCAATTCCCAGTCAAAAGCTTTATATGTTTTTCTGGTTCTATAAACCGAATTAAAGGCGCTAAAGACTTTTCTGGCATTTTGTGCATCCATATATTGTCTGTTATTCATGCCCATTAACTCATCTTGGGAATATCCGAGAATCTTGCACATTGAATCATTAAAAAAGGTAAAATTTCCGGCAATATCAACTTCATAGTAAGCCTCTTCAATGCTTTCAAGAATGTTTCGGTATTTTTCATCACTCTCCCTCAGCGCTTCCTCAGCCTGCTTGAGATCGGAAATGTCCGTATACAAGGTCACCAATCCCTTCAGTACATTATCCATAATGATCGGGGAGCCGGATGCAATAACGTGGACCAAAGTCCCATCTTTTCTATAGCGCACAGATTCTATGGGTTTTAGGGGTTGTCCTGAAAGAACCTTAAGAGTATTGTTACGGGCTTCCTGTTTCACTTCCGGATTGCTGACCAGATCGTCAAGGTCACGGCCTCGCGCCTCTGCACTGGAATATCCGAAAATCTTCTGAGCAGCAGGATTCCAGTCGAGAATATGATGGGTGGAATCAAGGGTTATAATGGCGCTCGGGGCATGATAAAACACGGATTCAAGATATTTTTGACGGTTGACAAACTCTTTTTCTATTCGGGTATTTTCTCCCTTTTCTTTTTCAAGCTCGTTAATCCTTTGTTCCAGTTCTTCATAGGTTGGTTTTTGCGCCATGTGAATTTCCTTTTATGTCAAAATGGGCTTGATCCTTGGAGCAGAATGCATTTAATATTATGGTCGATCCAAATGAGAATTACAATAACATATATTGTGGCGCAAGGTAAATTAATTAATTTTGGGCAAATAAGTTGAACAAATTGTTCATCAGAGCATTGTAGATAGTTTGATTAAAAATTGATCCAGTTTTTTGGCAGAAATTTTTATGGCTGTTTTCAGTTCCGGGGCAAACAAAGAAATTTTGTATTCTTCTAAAAGCCAGAAAAAATCTTCAATCTTCCGGGATTTTTCCCGTGTTGAATCTTGGGAAAGCGAGGTTAAAAGAGTATTCAGGTGAATGGTGTACACTTTTAGCTGTAATGCTTTTTTTTCTTCTTTTAAAAGATTATCAATAGCTCTTTGGGCTCTGATCCGGGTACAGGCGATATAGCGGTGAAGATGTTTAATCCTTTCGTAATCATACAGGTCAGCAAAATTTTCAGGCATAAGTTGTTTTAAGTCTTTAAAAATACCGGTTAAAATCTGAAAAGATTTTTCCTTTTTCTGATGTTGAAAGGATAACTTCTGGATGCGTTCAAAGCAGGATTGATATTCCTGACCCAGAACCAGAAAGGTTTTAATAAAATCCTGTCCCGTATTGAAAAGCTGTTTTAACTGGGTTTGGGCATGAAGCTCAAAGGCTTTTTTGGTTCTGAGATTTTTTTCAAACAAAGTATGGGTGATCAGATTGAACAAGGATTGCTGAAATTTTGTCTGACCATTGAAAAAAGGCGCCATCTGTTTTATCCCGGCAGATGCGTTGATATCTTTTCTAAGCGCTTTGAAATCATCGGGATAAGATAGTTGAAATAGTTCTTTTATTCCCTGGCAATGGGATTCAAAAGCCGCGGATGCTGAGTTGAAAAGCCTGAGGGATATTATTTGGGGTCTGGTTTTCGAGTCAGGCTGTGTTTCGATTTTCAGGCCGGGAAAGCCTTTCTGAATAAAATCCTTGTCCCGGGATATGATAATAAAATCTTCAAGGTCTTTAAAATTCCATTCTCTGATATCAATTATTTCATATTTTTTTTGAGCCGCTTCAAAGGCATTGTTTTTTGGGGGAATAGTGGTCTCTGAGAATTGATTTAAAATGGCTTTATCCCGCAATGCTTTTATCTCATGGCCTTTTTCATTCCGGATGGAGAATCTCATTTTTAAGTGATCTGCAAGGTCTTTATCAGACCAGACACTTGCCGGTATAACCAGGCCAAATCGGTTTTGAATAAAAGAAGAAAGCATTGAAAATAAGGGGACATCTTTTTTAGGCAGCTCTTTTGCAATGATGGCTGCTTTTTCAGACACGGGTAAAAGCTTTACCCGGTATTTTTTGGGAAGCGCCTTTATCAGGGCG
>JAOZRF010000497.1 GCA_029940245.1 Desulfobacula sp. | reverse complement strand
TTCTTTGATTTGGATTTTTTTTCCAATCTTTTTCCCATGGTTTTCTCCTTTTTTTGCACTGCTCCGATTCTATTGAATCGGGTAGCCGGAAGGTATTATCAACTCCAAGTCCCTTAAGAAAATCAATGACCGGTTCACATGCTTTCTGTGTATCATGGTTGCTTTTAATCACTTAAATCACCGGCTCGCCCGGTTGATTTCGTTTGTTATACTCAAAGTTAATTTACGGCAGAGATAAATTAGCGAGCCATTTGTGAGCGGTTCTTATTTCGGAACCATTTGGAAAAGTTTTTTCTTTTCTCAATTCTTTTGTAACCTGAATCATTTTGATCTGCGGGAAAAATTTTTTAAAAATTTCGAAATTAGAGCTTAGTGTTCCATCTTTCCATTTCACTTCCACCATAAGTGAGGGACTGTTATTTGTTGTAGTGCAAAAATCTATCTCTTTCCCATCTTTATTTTTTAAATAGTAAACTTTTTTTTCTTCCCCAAAACAATCTTCTCGAAAATGAATTTCTTTTTGAATGGCACAGGCAACAGTATTCTCTAATTTTATGCCTGAATCTCCTATAACCTGACCGGTATCATAAAAATAGAACTTAGGTGCTTTTTGAATTGCCCGGGCAATATTTTCATGAAAAGGTGGTACTTTAAAAATTACATACATATTTTCAAGTATCGTCAACCACCTTTTAACAGTTTTATCCGAACATTGGAGATCCCGTGCCAAAGAACTATAAGAGACAGGACTTCCTACCCTGTTTTTTAATAATTGGATCAGTGTTTCAATCTGAATGATTTGTTGAACATTCTCAAGTTCAATAAGATCTTGTTTTAAAATAATATCAAGATGCGATTTCTTCCAACGATTATAGAATCGATTCGTTCCGTTAAGAAACGGTTCGGGAAATCCGCCAATTTCCAATAGTTTTTCCAATTCTGTTTCAAGATTCTCTGGATTTCCAAATGTTTTAATTTCTTTTAAATCCAAAGGGTGCATTCTGAATTGAAAGAATCTTCCTGCCAGGGAATCTCCAACTTTTCGATAGGTATCCAGTTTAGCGCTTCCCGTAACAAGGAGGGAAGGTGGAATTCCTTCAGTGTCATAAATTCCTTTTAACCATGATTTCCAATTTTTTAACTTATGAAGTTCATCAAAAATAACAAGATCTTTTGATCGATCCCAAGATTTTTCCTGCAAACTCAACCGGTCTTCAAGGTTGTCAAAATTGAAATAGTCATAATCACTTTTCAACATTTTAGACAAAGTCGTTTTCCCGGTCTGTCGTGGGCCTGTTAGAAGAACTATTTTTGTTGCTAAGTCTTCTTGAATATATTTTGTTAGGTAACGCTTCATAACATCTATTTTGACACGAATTCCGAAATAGTCAAGACTTTTTCGGAATGAGGTTCGATTAAGGCAGGATTGAATTTAAAAAATATTCGTTTAAGGGACAGCATAAACGGATGGCCAGAACGTCAGCCAGCCCTTCGGGTCCTCTCTAATCTTTCCCTTATAGAAGGAGAACGCAAACATCTGCGGTTTACCCGTCAGCATGTTTTTGTCGGGCTCTCCACATTTGTCATTTCTATATTGTTTATTTTTTTCAACAACTGATTTATTGTTCGTATTTGGTGACCACTGCACTAGTGCATCTCCCTGATAATATGGTAAACAGCTCCAGACTCCACCTGATTAGCCTCGGTAATCTCTTTAAGGCTTTGATCACCGGCAGCAATTCTCTTTCTGGATTCCAGGATATTCAGCACAATTGTCAGGCCCCTGTTGTATGCTTTACATATAGCGGCAAGGGGCTTTCTACCAAGGCCCGGTGGAGGGTTGGGCGGCATGAAACTGGATTTTTCGGAATCAACAGATGATTTCATTGGTTCATAAATCTTTTTTGAGTATTTGGTTGCATCATGTATATATCAATGAACATGGCGAATGTTTGTAGCATTATTTTTATTTTAAATAAGTGTTTGTTCAAATCATGTTCCTGAAAAACCTAAATTGGAGTACTATATCAATTTTTTTCATATTAGAGCTCCTGATTTCAGTTTGTTTTGAAAAAAGGTTAGACCAAAAAGGAGGGTTGTGATCAGCACTGCCCCCGGCATCCATTTGTTCAGGATAAGACAGCACCCCAGAACCAATTCAAGCCATGGCAGGACCAGGGCCGTTAAATTAATGGAAATATCCGGTAAAATCTGGTAATTAAAAACGGCCTGGGCAAACGCCTGGGGATGGAGGATCTTATCAAGACTCGCATAGATAAAGATCACACCGAG
>JAOZRF010000496.1 GCA_029940245.1 Desulfobacula sp. | reverse complement strand
CGGGGAATGGTTAATCCACTGGATAACCTGAAGGTCACACGTAATTCGGCATTTGATAAAAAGATTATCAAAACATATTTGAGGAAAAACCCGGACCAGATAATCCAGACTGATGATCCTTCAGAAGGTAATGATGTTCTAAGAATGGATATTACTGGTCATGAAGCTGAACCCGATCATGATTTATACCCAAGCTTTTTTGAATCAACATGTTTTTCCCAGGTGACAAAGGGGATCTTATTCTCTTCAACGCCCGATAATGAACCCCAGGGTCTCCAGATATCGGGCAAAGCGTTCATCTTTTTCCGGTAAGATCACAAGATGGTGCTCGCCTGCGGGCAGACAAAGCGTGCTCATTTTTTTGTCGGTCAATATCTGTTTGCGGATTTCACTGTTGCAGGCTATCAATGTGGCCTTTCCCTTTTCCACAACCGCCGAGCTTCGGTTTTCGACAGCTTTAAATAATTTTTCAAGTGGTTTTCCCGGGTTTTTCAAAGATATTTGATGTATAAAGCCTTTAATCTCCTTTAAGGTCTCTCCTTGTTTAAGGGCATTGAGCAAAGAGGTCACTGACAGGTGCCAGCGGCCCACTTCTATTTGCCCTGCAATTTTGTCAAGATAAAGGCTATGATCCGGTGTTGGAACCCCTTTCCCCGTATATATTATATCTGTGTCATGGATTTCAAAATCCTGAGTATCCATGGCACCATATGCTGGTGAAATTCCAAGAATATAGGCGCCAAGCTCATTGAGGCGGATCTGCATCAAACCGTCACACTGGCTCAAGAACGGCTCGTCATCTGCTCCCCAGCAGGACCTGAACTCCGGTCTGGCATTTCTGGGGTGTTTATATGAAACATCAAGAAGCCCTAAGGTGGCGCAATATTCAAAAAGATAGATCAGCAGATATCGCAATTGTAAAAGAGGCCAGGTATCGGAATAGTCCAGAAGGCCGTAATGGGGATCACTAAAATAGAGTTTCCAGTCGTAGTTGGTCATTTTAAAGGTATAAGATTCAGACAACATAAATCTTTCAACTTCATCCACTGTAATCCATCGGCCGGGATCAAGGCAGGCCAGTGCCTCATTGATCACGGGTCGGCGGCGGACGGGTGATGCCATGGTGCGTCCTTTGGCAGATTTTTGTCCCTTGATAGCAGTCACCCGGGAGTATTCATCAATGAGTTTGGTTTTTTCCCATTTTTTCCATATTGCTTTAATTCCCTGGGCCAGGTCTTTTTTCAATGCAGTGGTGCCGGCCCGGGTCAGCTTGAGAAAATTGTTGTCAATGGTCGCAAGGCCTCCTCCCTGGAGCAGCAGGGGCCAGGCAAAGGCCTGCATGGGATCAAGAGGTTCATCATAGAAATCCCCGTCACACAGGCTGGCTGAAATTTTTTTAAGGGTCGCAGCCGTTGCACGGCCTGTCTTTGGGCTGACCCTGATTTTATTTTCCTCCACCATGGTCAGCAATCTGTTCAGGTTCATACAGGCGGCATGGGCTGTTTCTCTTGTTGTTAAATCCGGGGTTTTGGCAAGTTTTCCATAATGGAGCTTTTCAGATGCAGGCACATTGATTTTTTTTTCCAGGACAGCCATCAAATCCCTGGGGATTCTTCCATTAATAAAAAACAGATATAGCAAATGCATTTCATCACTGCCCCTTGTGGTTATCAACTGGGGAACAGCGCCGTATTTGGCATAAAATTGCTCGCTTTTATAACAGCCATCCCAGTTGTGAACTGCCTCGGCAAGTGCATTGATTGCCATGGAATCAAAATCAGCAAGAAGGGTGTCAATGTTTTTAAAAACCAAAGATGTGATATGCGCCACCAACTCGACCTTGCGTGTGGGATTTTTTTTACTGATCTGTTTGGCCAGGGACTTGAGTTGATCCACTCTGTAACTACCCTCCAACGCCTGCTTAAGCGTATTGTAATCTCCTTGAAATTGTGTCATTATTTCCCCCTTTGTTGTGGTGAGCATTGAAGATCTAACCGGAAGATCTAATCGAAAGACCTGACCGGAAGATCTGATTGCCCTTTTAAAATTACGCTTATGAATATCATAAGAAACAATGACTGGTAAATATGAAAAAAAAGAATCCTAACCCTGCCGAGTGTTTTCAGCAACTTTCCCCTGTTTTAAAAACAATGGTCCACATTCTTGCGATTCAGGCATCGGGATTAATGCAAAAGGATATGATAACCTGTCTTAATACTCTGGGATTAACAGATGAAAAGAATCTGCCTTTTGTGCTGAAAACCATTCAGCCCCTTGTAAAGGAACTTGAGCAACAGGGCCTTG
>JAOZRF010000099.1 GCA_029940245.1 Desulfobacula sp. | reverse complement strand
TCTATATTTCTATACACCAAAAAAACTACAAATCCAATAATAAATTAATTTCAGGTATTATGCCGATCTTGCGATTTCATCGGCTTCACTGATGCAGTACATCAAATGCCGTGGGGATTTTGAATCACCGATCAGATGAAATGTGGCCCTGGTTTTGCTTTCAAGTTTTTTTGCTTCCCTGATGGACGTGTGTTTTTCTGAAATCACAACGGACTCAAAACCCGTCAATGTGATGTCTTCCCCATTGGCCTTAAAAACAACCCCGCCATCTGTGAACTGCTTAACCGACACATTTTTATACAGGACCACATTGCCTTTTTTAAGCCGTTCTCTCAAGTAATATCGGTCATTGCTGGACATTTCTTCGGCAAAACTCTTTTTCCGGTTTAAAATTACAACCTGTTTTCCCTGTTCTGCCAGAAAATCAGCCGTGATCAAACCCGTCATGCCGCCACCCAGAACAATGACCTTATCTTTGACCTGGTCTTTACCGCTGATGACATCAACATTGGTCACAAGATCCATTTTTGTTTGAAAAAGCCCTTTTATAACGGGCATATCCGGCATTGAACCCGTGGCAAGAATGACTTTGTCAGGATTAATTTCATCGATAAGATCAAGGGTCAGTTCTGTGTCATACCGGATCTGTACATCCAGTCTTGCCATTTCATTCCTGAAAAAAGCCAGTATATCATCAAGCTCTCCTCTACCCGGGGCTTTTAACGCAAGGGATAACAATCCGCCGGATTCCTGTTTTTTTTCACAGACAATGGTCTTGTGCCCTTGAAGTGCAAATTGCCTTGCTGCTGCCATACCGGCAGGACCGGCCCCGGCAATCAATATTTTTAAAATTTTTTCAGGTTTGATTTCATCTTTGAGTTTATATTCCCTTCCCACATCAGGATTGACCACACAGGAACCCGGTTCCTTGGCAAGCACGGCATGAATACACCCAAGACAGCACCCGACACAGGGACGAATCTGTGAAAATTCCCCCTTTCTGGCCTTTTCAGGATAATAGGGATCAGCCAGAAAAGATCTGCCCATGGCCACCATGTCTGCCTTACCCTCCTGAATAATTTGATCGGCATGATCCGGGATCTTAATCCTTCCCGCGGTAATCACAGGGATACTGACGTGTTTTTTCACTTCTTCTGCCAGATGAACAAAGCACCCATGCGGGGTATACATGGAGGGAATTGTCAACTCAGTAGAGCCGTAAACCCCGCCTGAAACATGAAGATATACAACCCCTGCCGTTTCAAGCAAAGGTGCAAGTCTTACCGTACTCTCAAGATCCCATCCATTTTCGATATAATCATTTCCATTGATCCGTATTCCAATGGGGAAATCTTTTCCTGTCTTTTCCTGGATATCTTCAATGATTTCAAACAAGAACCGTGTCCGGTTTTCAAAAGATCCCCCATATTTATCTGTTCGGATATTGGAATTGGGTGCCATGAACTGGTTGATGAGATATCCATGGGCACCATGAATCTCTATAAAATCAAATCCTGATTCCCGGCATCGTCCGGCTGAATCCCCGAAACAGGACACGAGCTCCTTTATTTCATCAATTTCAAGGGCTCTGACTTCACCCTTGACAACAGCCGGGGCTGGAATGGGAGAGGGTGCCACCTTATGGGGAAGATAGGACTGCCGTCCACCATGCAAGAGCTGCACCCCAAACAGGGTGTCATACTGCTTTACCTTTTGAACCATGTCTTTCAGGGCCGGAATACAATCATCTCTATACATCTGGGGTAAATCAGGCAGTTCCTGACCTCCGGGGTGGATGCTTCCGCCTCCCACCAGCATCATGCCGACACCGCCTTTGGCCCTTTCTATAAAATACTCAACCAGCTGGTCCGTTACACAGCAGTTTTCATCCACGCCAAAATTGATGCTCATGGCAGACATTAAAAGCCTGTTTTTTGAGGTCATATTGCCGATCCGGATCGGGCTGAAAAGATTTGATAACATGCTATAGATTTCCTTTATTTTAAAATTTCTCTGTAATATCATTTAAAACAGATTCAATCAATTCTTCAAATTTTGGCATTATTGTTTTCTCCTTTATAAAAGAACTGCCAGTTACAAGTTTAAAAAATTTTGCACAGACATTTCTCTGGCTTGCAGTAAAGCCTGTGGAATATCCTTTTTTTTCAATACCCATACTCCCGGGCTGGTCTGACAAATCCCGCCGGCCATGGGCGCGGTTAATGATATGGGAATAGTAAATCAATGCCCGGTCAATCAGAATATAAAGGAATTGAAGATTTTTATTGGGCCCCAGCTGGAATTTATCTCCGCCAAACCATATGCCTGCCCTTTTATTCCGGGTTATCTTTTTTCCGCCAAACAAAGCAGAGCCGGCCCCTAAAACACCTCCCATGGCAGTAAATACACCCAGGGTATGTCCTGCAAAAGCAGTATCGATCACAGCCCCTATGCTGCCGCCGACGATAGCGCCGGCTGCTGCCAGCTGTCCTTTTGTCAGGCCCAGAATCTCCCAGGTCTGTTTTGAAAAAAGATCGTGTTTAAGAATTGAATATTCTGACAGATGATATTCAAAAAGGTGATGTTTGAACACGGCTCTGATCTGTTTAAACAGCTTGTTTTCCAGATCTTTTATATGGGCCTGATATTTTTCATTGAGCTTTTCTTTTACCTTTTCCTGATCATAAGATGATGTAACTGGTTCAGATATGGAAAATGAAAGGCTTTTTTCAATGTTTTGGATTATTAAGGCCGAGACCAGACGATTTCTTTTCTGCCAGTCTTCTTTAAATGCCAGGATTACCCGGGAAAGCGCATGTTCCCAATCCTGATCAATGGCTTTAAGGCTTTCAAGCATTTTAATGCGCTCTGTAAAATTGGCTTTGTTTGAATTAAAAACACGAATACAATTAAAATGTTTTCTAAATTCAAGTTTCCAATCCTTAGTATAATCTTTCCGGTCTGTTTTGGAATTAATAATGGCCATTCTCGGCCGCCCTGTAAGCCTTAAAATTTCCATTTCAGCCAGATCATCATCCCGCACAGGCCTTGCACCATCCACTACATAAATAATGCCGGCACCCCTGGCTACGGGGCATAAAAGTTCACAGTCATCTGCAAAAAAAGGATCATTTTTAAATGCATCTATAAACCGATCAACAATTTTATCAGGATCTCCATCAAAGGCCTTAAACCAGGCAAGGGTCTGCCTGGGCACCTGGAACCCGGGTGTATCCACAAACCGGATGATGTCTTTCCCATCAATTGTGACGATGTAATCCCTTGATATGGTTGTTTCACCAGGGATAGGGCCGACCTTTATCCGGTCATCCTCGGTCAGGGTGGAAACCAGAGAAGATTTTCCCTCATTGGGGTGGCCCAATACAGCAAATTCCGGCACCATAACTAAATAAACCTTTTTACGACGATATAAGGATTTTCAAGTTTAAATATCGCTTTTTTCCAGACATCATAATTAATATCTGTGTTGTCAACCAAAAGATCTGCCTGGCCGGCATCCCGGGTTAAGAGTATCCACAGGGGCTTGTCTTCAGGCATAGCCGCCTTTACCTGTGTAATATAATGGACCAGTCCTCTTATGGGTGGCTGCCAGACTTCATGGACCAGTATCACATGATCCACATCCTTTTGATTTATCTGCTGGATTGTTTCGGCATCATCATCAAAATCCAGATTGATGCCCAGGGTTTCTTTAACATTGAAAAATAAGTGCGTTTCAATCCCTTTGATGATTTTTTGAATTGTGTCATCGGAATAAACGCTTTTTGAAGCAAGAAGCAATACGTTCTGGCCTGACACATCCGGCCTGTTTCCCAATGATGATTTTTCTTTCATGTCTTTGTCCGGCTTGTCGTAACCGGCCTTTCCTACCCGGGTTTTATCAGCATCAATGTCCATGACGGGAGACTGCATCCTGATAAGTAACTGCTTGAACCGGGGCCTTTTAAAGTCAAAATGGTGCAGGACATGTTTTTGAGCTAAAATTCCTGTAATGATAAGAACTCCCCTGGGTATTACCGCGTAAAACAGAATTCCCATACAGATGAACGGCCACCAGGATATCAGATCATGGGTTGCCAGGACAGACAGGCCATCCTTTAAAATAATCCGGGACCCTTCTATTTGTTCAAGGCTTGGATGCGCAAGGGCTTTGGGAACAAACCAGGACCAGGGAAGCGCTATAAATGAAACCAGATCATAAACCCCGGCATTTGAGGCCATGAGCGTTGACTGCCATCCAAAGGCCATATCACTGACAATCACCCTGAAAAATGTTCCACCAAGGGCACCGGCTGAAAAACTAAAGGCAAACACAGAGGCCGAGATAAAAACAGGCCAGAAAAAAAGATCTTTATATTCCCGGCTCTTTATCCGGATGAGCGACAAGGTATATTCCAGGGTTTCAAAGCTTTTTTTAAAAATGGCCTGTCTTGTTTTTTGCAGAATTTTCGGCAGTACATTAAAAAACAAAGACGAAATCAATGTATGAATAATGGAATTGCTAAACAGGTTACCTGTTTTTTTACCCCCTAGGACCTTTCGCACAATCAGTATCAGGGAAAATACCAGCAGTAAAACCGGCAATACAACAAATAAAACAATAAAAATGCTTACATTGATCGGGCGGTTCCCATGATAGGCAAGAAATGAATAAGCCAGGGATAAGCCGAAAGTACATCCTGAAAAGGCCATGATATAACACATCCAGGAATACAGGATGGAAAAAACGGTGCCTGGCAGAAGAATGGTTTTTTTATGGTTTTTTTTAAAAAACTCCTTTTTCCTAAGAATCAGCCATTCCAGCAAGAGCCCTTTTTCAGTCAGGGCCTTATTTCTGCATTGATTATAAATTTTACGATCCTTGATCGTTCTTGTTTTAATATCTTCCTGGGAATCAAGAGCATCATCAATACTGATAAAATAATCCAGATCAATGATATCTTTTAATTTTATTTTCATGATTTACTATATTTCATGATTAATTTTTCAAGGATTTCATAGGACTGTGCGCCCACAAGACGGTCAAGCCAGCTGTTACAGGTCATTTTTTTATCACCCAGGGTAAGTCCAAATTTTGCTGCACTTGCTTTCAGACGTGCCATCATCTTGTTTTCCTTTGATCAAGTCATTTTTAATGAACATCGCCACAATTAAACATGCTGCAGGAAAATAAATCAAGTGTTCTGAAGTCTGATATGTTAGAATTTCCCATTTGATAATTTATGGAGGCATTCATGCTGTTAACATTCTTAAAGGGATTTGGAAGCTGAAAGGCTTATTTATTTTTGAGGAATAAAGAAAATATGCGAAATGAAAATTATTTTTATTCCATTGAAGACCAGCGGACAACAAGTATAAAAATCAAACGCTCGATTTTTATCTGCACCCTGGAATATGTGAATTCCATTGAAAAAGCAAAAAATTTTATTTCCCGGATTTCAAAGGAAAATAAAACGGCCACCCATAATTGCTGGGCATATATTTTAGGTGAAAAAGGGGATATTTTTCATTGTTCCGATGCAGGAGAACCCTCGGGAACTGCTGGAAAACCAATGCTGAATACATTGCAGAGCCATGATATGACCAATATTGCAGCCGTTGTGACCCGGCATTTTGGCGGGGTTAAACTGGGTGTCAGAGGATTGATTGATGCATATAGTACTTCTGTAAAATATACCCTGGATCAAAAACCCCTTAAACTGCAGATTCAGTCCATGGAGATTGATATTAAGGTCTGCTATGAATTCAACGATATCCTGTTGAATCAGATAAAAAATTATCTGTACCGGATCAAGAATACCACCTATACTGATAAAATTGCTCACAGGGTTGAGATTGAGCGAAAAGATTATGCCGCAGTTGACGGACTGCTCAGTGAATACCAGTCCCAGGGAAAATTGAAATTCAGTCTTTTAAGACCGAAATGATTGTAAAGACGGCTTAAAAATTATATTGACAATAAAAATTTTTTAAGTATTATTAAATTTTAATTAATTATACTTAAAAATGGTGAGTCCGTGAAAACAAAACTGGGTGCACTTCTCAGGCCGATTCGAAATTCAAGGCATTTTACAATTAAAGAGGTTGCAGCAAAGGCAGGTATCAGTTCCAGTTTATTGTCCCAGATCGAAAGAAACCGGATATCGCCTTCCCTGGACACTTTGTTACATGTTTTAGAGGTATATGGGGTACGGCCGGATAAATTTTTTAGAGATTATGAAACCCATTCCCGGGTTGAGATTGTCAGGAAAGATGATCGAAAGATTTATCACCGCAAAGGATTTAAATATGAAACTCTTTGCGGTGACAGCCAGGCCAAAGGCAATCATTCATTTAATGCCTTTTTTCTGGAGCTGGCACCGGGGCAGAAAAGAGGTGATGCAAAAGAAGGGCATCTGGGACGCGAGCTTGGAATTGTTGTTAAGGGCTCTGCGCAATTGATTTATGGCCAGGAGATATATGAAATTAACAAAGGTGATTCCGTGTCATTTTTTTCGCAGATTCCCCATGTGATTCAAAATCTCTCTGACCAGATATTTTCAGCATACTGGGTTGTTACCCCTGCAGAAGGAGAAGATTATTTTGGAGATAAAACAATATAGGATCTGGAGAGAATAATGGGAAAAACCATTGCAGAAAAAATTTTTAAAGCCCATTTAAAGGATAAGCCCTTTAAAGATGTCAATGTACTAAATCTGGACAGGGTTTTCTGTCATGAGATCACAACGCCCATGGCTATCCAGGATTTAATGGCAAGGGGAAAAGACCGGGTCTTTGATCCAGATAAGATAAAAGCAGTTATTGATCATGTAAGTCCTGCCAAAGATTCCAAGACTGCCATGCAGGGAAAAATTCTTCGTGAATGGGCCAGGAGGCACAAGATTAAAGATTTTTTTGATATCGGCCATAACGGAGTGTGCCATGCCCTGTTTCCGGAAAAAGGCTTTGTAAGACCTGGTTTTGTGATTATCATGGGAGACTCCCATACCTGTACCCATGGGGCTTTTGGTGCTTTTGCCGCAGGGGTGGGAACAACAGATCTTGAAGTGGGTATCTTAAAAGGGGTCTGCGCCTTTAAAACCCCCCAGACCTATAAGATTGAGATCATTGGAAAACTTGCTTCCGGGGTATATGCCAAAGATATCATCCTCAAGGTGATCAAAGAAATAAGTGTAAACGGGGCCACCAATATGGTCATTGAATTCATGGGCAGTATTGTGGATGAAATGAGCATGGATCAGCGTATGACCATGTCCAATATGGCCGTTGAGGCAGGTGCCACAAGCGGGATTATCCTTCCTGACATGACAACGGTGGAATATCTGTGGCCGTTTATAAATAAAGAGTACAAAACACGAAAGGATGCGCTTGCTGCATTCTCAACGTTTAAAGCAGATGATGATGCCATATATGCAAAACAAAAAACAATAGATGTCACTGATCTTGAGCCTTTAACCACATTTGGATATAAGCCGGACAATGTAAAACCCGTGTCCCGGATGAAGGGAACAAAAATTAATCAGGTTTATATTGGTTCATGTACCAATGGACGGCTTGAAGATTTGAAAATTGCAGCAGAGATTCTTGATGGCCATACCATCAGCCCCCATGTCCGGGGAATTGTATCCCCTGCCACGCCAAAAATATTTTCCCAGGCCCTGGAACAGGGGATAATCAAAATTTTTATGGATTCAGGCTTTTGTGTAACAAATCCCACCTGTGGTGCCTGTCTTGGCATGAGCAATGGTGTATTGGCAGATGGTGAAGTGGCAGCTTCCACAACCAATCGAAATTTTATCGGCCGCATGGGCAAGGGCGGTATGGTTCACCTGATGAGCCCGGCAACAGCTGCTGCCAGTGCCATTGCAGGTGAAATTTCAAATTCCGGTCTTTTTTGTGAACAGGAAAAATCATGATGAAAAAATTTAATGGAAAAACTTTATTTATAGATCGTTCAGACATCAATACAGATGAAATCATTCCAGCAAAATACCTAACTGAAATTGAAAAAACAGCCTTGAAACCGCATTTATTTGAAGATTTAAAATTAGATGGCTTTAATCCTGAAATGGATATTAAAGAAAAAGCCGTCATTGTCTCCCGGGAGAACTTCGGCTGCGGATCTTCAAGGGAGCATGCGCCCTGGGCCCTGGAAGTGAACGGTATATATGTTGTGATTGCCCAGAGCTTTGCAAGAATATTCAGGCAAAACATGTTTAATGGCGGAATGCTTGCCATTGAACTTTCCTGCGACCAGATAGATTCTATTTTTGATGGATTTAAAAACAGCAGCACTCAAATTTCAGTTGATATAAAAGCCTGCCGGATCATGATCCAATCAAAAGAACAAACAAAAATAATAGAGTTTCAAATTTCAGAATTTGACAAGGCCCTTATTAACACCGGCGGATGGGTGGAGTATGCTGATGTTTATTATTGAATGGTGTCTTTAATGGTGAATGGGCTGGGGACACATTCCATATCTATAAATTTTTCTTATATATTTCTTGACAAAAACCAAGTTCTTATCCTTGACTCAACTTGGCAAACTGGATTCTGTATTGGATATTTTTTCTCCTGGAATTTTG
>JAOZRF010000495.1 GCA_029940245.1 Desulfobacula sp. | reverse complement strand
CAAGGCAATTCGTTGCGCCACATTAAAAATTTCAGGGATATCATGGCTCACAATAATAGCTGTAAATTCAAATTTTTTCTTATACTCCTGAATCATTGAATGTATTTTTTTCTTTCTTATGGGATCAAGACCGGTTGTGGGTTCATCAAAAAGAACAATTTTCGGATCTATCACCAGGGCCCTTGCAAGTGCCACCCTTTTTCGCATACCTCCGGAAAGTTGTGCTGGAAATTTTTCTTCTATACCACTCAACCCCAGTTGCTCCATTCGTTCTAAAACTTTTTCTTTTACCTGGTCTTTTGGAAATTTTGAATTTTCAACTAAAGGTAAGGCAATATTATCATATATGTTCATAAAATCAAACAAAGCATTATCCTGAAACATATAGCTCAGTTTTTTATAAAAAGATTTTCTGTCCGGTGCTGATAAGTGATTAAGAGGTCTGTCCTCAATAAGTATCTGACCTGAATCCTGGTGGACAAGTCCGATAATATGTTTTAACAATACAGACTTGCCAGTTCCGCTTTTCCCGATGACGACTATAATTTCACCTTGATAAATCGATAAGTTGACCCCTTTTAAAACAGGTGATCCGCCAAAACTTTTATTCACATCTATAAATTGTACTAAAGGGATAGTCATCATTTAAACCAGAAAAAAGGTGATAATATAATCAAAAACAAAAACAGCAATGCAGGATTGAACCACTGCGTTGGTTGTTGATAAACTGACCCCTCTTGCGCCGAAACCACTGTATAAATGGGTATAATAACCTCGATAACAGCATATTGTGGTGGTCACTACAGCAAAAGCAAAGGACTTGTAAAATCCTCCATTAATGTCATGTACTTTAATGCTTTGAATAATAGTGTCCATGTATACATGTCGATTAATGCCAAGCATGATGGAACCGGAAATAAACCCGCCGATGATACCTACAACATCAAAAAGTGCTGTGAGCAATGGGAAACTGATAACAGCGGCAATAATCCGTGGTGAAAACAAAAATCTGACAGGATTTATATGCATGGTTTTAAGCGCATCAATCTGTTCTGAAATTCTCATGACACCGATTTCTGCAGTCATGGATGAGCCTGCCCTTGCCGTGACCATAATCGCAGTAAAAACAGGACCCAGTTCACAAATCAAGGTTAAAGCGACGGCAGCGCCAAGGGCTGCTTCTGAGCCAACTTTGACCAGGGAATAATATCCTTGAAGCCCTAGTACCATGCCGGTAAAAAGTCCGGTCAAAATAATAACAAAAATAGATTTGGATCCAATAAACCAGGTTTGGTCAATAATTTTAGCAAATTGAATCGGCAGGGTAAAAATATGCATCACCCCGTTAAGGAAAAAAAGAATTATCCTTCCAAGGGATTCCGCCATAGTTAAAATTTTTTTTCCAAATTTTTCAATGAATTTAATCAGCATGGTATGATGTATACTCTTTATCGGTCTAAAATTCAAGTTTCTGACGGCTATAATTCATATTTATTGTATTCCATTTATAAAGATAAAAAATAAAACTTGACACGCATATAAAAAATATATACGTATAAAAAAAGGATTACATACTATTTTATAAAACCAATTGCAGGATAAACATTATGGCTCAAAAAATTACATTAAGCATTCCTGATTTGCTTCATGAAAAGCTCAAAGCCTGGCGGGCATCTTTCAATCTTTCAAAGATGTTTCAAGAGGCATTAACAGATGCTATTCAGAAAAAAGAAGAATTTCAAAAGCGCTTTTCAAAAGACTATAACATGTCAGAAATTATTAAACGCTTAAAGCAGGAAAAACTAATCTGGGAAAAACAATATTATAAGCTGGGTAAAGAAGAAGGACTTCGCTGGGCAAAAACTGCCCATTATGAAGATCTTTTATACGTAGTGGAATTTAATGATACGTATAAATTAATTTCTGACTCTAAAATGTCTGATTATTTTAATAAAATCTACCACTCAAGTGAACTTGCAAAACACTCAGGTTCAACTGATCACGAACAATTGTTTATAGAGGGTTGGTCTGATGGAATTTTAGAATTCTGGAATCATGTAAAGGAAAAATTATAATCATGGCAATATTATCAAATATTCTTGGGATTGATGTGGGATCTGTTTCTATCCATATTGTTGTGTTAAGTTGTGAAGGCAATATGGTTCATACAGACGCTTGTTCCCATCATGGAGAAATAAAACAAAGCCTTTCAAAATTGATGGAAAAACTTGATATACAAAATATCCATTATATTGCAGTGACTGATGGTACTCCTTTAATTATTCAGCGGAACAAGTCTTATGATG
>JAOZRF010000494.1 GCA_029940245.1 Desulfobacula sp. | reverse complement strand
CTGTACGAGTTCAATTCTCGTCCCAGGTACCAGCGAATAATATAAAGGGTTTTGGCCTTTTAACCAAGGCCCTTTTTTAAAATTACTACCTTTTTTAAAACCAAAGTAAATCATTATTTTACGGGTGACCTTCAGGTTATGGATAAAATTAAAATCATCGGCGGCAAAGAGCTTTGTGGAGAAGTCAATATCAGCGGAGCTAAAAATGCAGCCCTTCCTTTAATCGCTTCAAGTATTCTGGTCAATGGTAAAATTACTTTTAACAATGTTCCGAAACTAATGGATATTAAGAGTATACGGCTTCTTTTAGAGGATTTGGGTGCAACCTGCAAGACTTCAAAAGGCTATCTTGAAGTCGATGCTTCCTTTATCAACAAAATTGAAGCAGAATATGATCTTGTGAGAAAAATGAGGGCGTCTATTCTTGTCCTGTGCCCCCTTGTTGCAAGATTCGGTCATGCAAAGGTGTCCCTGCCAGGTGGGTGTGCCATCGGTGCCAGGCCTGTAAACATGCACCTTTCCGGTCTTGAGGCCCTGGGCGCAAGTATCAGAATCGAACATGGTTATATTGAAGCCACGGCAAAAAGGCTTATTGGCAATGATATCTATTTTGATATGCCCACTGTTACCGGTACTGAAAATTTAATGATGGCAGCAAGCCTTGCAAAAGGTACCAGTGTAATGAGAAATGCAGCAAGGGAGCCGGAGATTGTTGCCCTTGCAGATGCTTTAAATAAAATGGGTGCAAAAATACAAGGGGCCGGAACAACGATTATTTCAATTACAGGCGTGAAATCCCTTCATCCGGCTGACATCAAAATAATACCGGACAGGATAGAAACCGGAACTTTTATGGTGGCAGCGGCTGCAACAGGGGGAGATGTTTTCATTAAAGATTGTGTACCAGATCACCTTGGCGGCATCATTAATAAGCTAAAAGCAACCGGTACCATGGTTGAAACCTTTAAAGACAGCATCAGGATTATTAATCATAAACCCATTAAGAGCGTGGATATTAAAACCCTGCCTTACCCTGGTTTTCCAACGGATATGCAGGCCCAGTTCATGACCTTGATGTCCATTGCAGATGGGAATAGTGTTATTCATGAGTCCATTTTTGAAAATCGATTTATTCATGCAAATGAGCTTCTTAGAATGGGGGCTGATATTTCAATATCAAATGGAAATGTTGCCATGGTCA
The DNA here is from genome assembly GCA_029940245.1 of Desulfobacula sp. Taxonomy (GTDB): domain Bacteria; phylum Desulfobacterota; class Desulfobacteria; order Desulfobacterales; family Desulfobacteraceae; genus Desulfobacula. The sequence continues at coordinate 1,106 of JAOZRF010000494.1, read as the reverse complement.
GGGGGGTCAAAAAACTACAGGCAGCACAGGTGATGGCATCTGATTTAAGGGCCAGCGCATCTCTTGTTATTGCCGGACTTATTGCAGAAGGGACAACGACGATTTCCCGGATATATCACATGGACAGAGGGTATGAAGCCATTGAAAAAAAATTTTCAATGCTGGGGGCGCAAATAGAACGTATTCCATAAAATTTTAAAATAGGTGAGATCATGTGAAAACATTTTTCAAACCCTTAAGGCCGGCATCTTTTTTTATTTTTATTCTGCTTATGGCTGGGATTCTTGCTGGTAGCATTTCTCATGATAATATAACCTTTATTCTTCTTTGTATTTTTTGTTTGTCTTTCCTTGTCTGTCTGTTCCTGTATTCATATAAATTTTTTTCTTTCCTCTTTTTTCTTGGGTTAATTTTCTGCTGTGGCTATTTTTCCATTCAGATCAAGCTAACCCATGATTTGCCTTCTAATCATATTTCCAATTATCTGAACACAAAAAAAATGAAAATAACCGGCAGGGTGGTTTCATTTAAAAAACACTATAAAAAAAAATACTCCATGATAGTTTTGACCCAGGCCATTGAAACAAAAGATAATACAAAAAAAAAGGTTACGGGCAGAATTAAATTAAATATTTATGGATTATCAAAAACAATCCCGGAATTCGGGGATTATATCCTTTTTGAGTCTTCCATTAGATCCATAAGAAACTTTATGAATCCTGGTGCATTTGATTATAAAAAATTTTTAAAATTAAAGGGAATATATGGTACAGCTTATAGTTATCCTGGAAAAATAAAGATCTTGACACAAACAGATGAAATTAATTTTTTCTTAAAACTGATCCGCAAAATAGAAAACTTGAGAACATGTTATTATGATTTTATATTGATTCACGCTAAAGACTTAGAAACCTCCAAAATAATAGCTTCTTTGATTACCGGGAAGAAAGAAGTTATTTCGCAGGATATGCGGGATTTGTTGTCCAAGGCGGGAATCAGTCACCTTTTAGCTATTTCAGGGCTTCATCTTTCCATTGTCAGTCTATTGTTTTTTCTTTTTTTTTACCAGGTTTTATCCTTTTTTCCCAGGCTTGCGATTTCAGGAA
>JAOZRF010000098.1 GCA_029940245.1 Desulfobacula sp. | reverse complement strand
GCGACGGGACATAAACCCCATATGCCGCCTGAATTAAGTGCATTATTTGATTTAGGCGAACGGTTTAGTGTTCTGCCCAATGATCTTGAAACTATTAAAGGATTTATTGAAGCCAATGCCGGAGCAAACAACAACAATTAAAGCATTCACAAATTAACTGCCTGCAAGCGCAAAGTTCAATTCGTCACTGGCAACTACCCGGCTATCTCCCCTGTTAGTCCTCATTTTTATTCAAAACCAACCAACCACAATATATAGCACCTTGTATTTTTTCATCCCCAAGTGTAACTGTAGCCGAGATGACAAAATCCCATTAGAATTGTTTACATCATTAATTTTTATAGAGTATATAGGAGCAATTTACCACGAATAAAAATCAAAAAATTGGTTGGATCAATACCTATCATGCCAAAGTATATGAAAAATTATCACGAAATCTGGATAAGGATGTGGTATCCTGGCTTAAGGAAAAACCAAGGCCGATATAAAATTGTTATCAGTTTTATGCCGGCATGGTTTTTGCAGGTAATCTAAACAGATGAATCAGATAGATAGTGCCTGAACAAGGTTTTCGTTCAGACACTAGATATGAATAGGAAGACGATAAACAGGTAAAAATATATAATTTAAAAGAAGGAGAAAAATTATGATTAGCTGGATGTGCAGTAAATGCGGGTATACGCTTGAAGCTGAGACCCCTCCTGAAAAATGTCCATCTTGTAAGAGTGATTGTTCCTTTGTTGATAATTCCTGCTATACGCCTGATTGTGCGGGAAAACCAAATGATCCCCAAATCAAGTGATAAAGACAACCAAGCTTAATTTTCTAAAGAATACCTTGAGACAGGTTTGTGTTATTTATGGTGACAATATTTTTAATATTAATTGAGAAAGGAAGTAAAAATGGTCGAACCAAAGGATATGCATCAGTGTCAAACTACGAATTGCGGTTATATTTATAATCCTGATAAAGGAGACAGAAAAGGAAAGATTGAAAAGGGAATAAAATTTGAAGATCTGCCCGACGACTGGAAGTGCCCTATATGTGGAGCAAGTAAAAAGGCATTTAAACCACTTGGTTGAGCTTAATAAAGATATAAAACAAAACCAGGAGAAGCTACAATGAAATGGATGCAGTTTTTAACACCTGCCAAATCAATAGATTTTAAAGAAACTGAAAACTATATTTCGCAGCATCCGGGAGATGAGATAACCATTCTGGATGTCAGGCAGCCCTCGGAATACCAGGAGAGCCATATTCCCGGTGCCACCCTTATTCCGTTACCCCAGCTTTCTGACCGGCTTGAAGAACTTGCTCCTGAAAAACCCACTCTGGTTTATTGAGCTGTTGGCGGGCGCAGCCGTGTTGCTGCGCAGATGCTTGCAGGAAAAGGGTTTAAACAAGTGTTTAATGTCGCAGGCGGGATAAAGGCATGGAAGGCCAAAACTGCCATCGGCCCCCAGGATCTTGGCATGGATCTTTTCACCGGCAAAGAAGAACCGCTGGATGTGTTAAAGACAGCCTATTCACTTGAACAGGGCTTGTGTGAATTTTATATTGACATGGAAAAAGAAGCGAAACATGAACGAGTAAAAGCGCTTTTTGCTAACTTATCTGAAATTGAAGTAAAACATCAGATGTCTATTTATAAGGCGTACAATGACATCAGCAATAAAGAAATCAGCAGGAATGAATTTGAAAAGATGGTTGAAACAAAGGCATTGGAAGGTGGCCTTTCCACCAGAGAATATCTTGATCTTTTTAACCCTGATCTGACTTCTGAAATCGATGTAATTTCCCTTGCCATGTCAATAGAGGCCCAGGCCCTGGATCTTTATCAAAGATTGTCCGCAAAAGTAGATAATCCGGGATCAAAGGCTATTATCAATAATATTGCCAATGAAGAAAAAGCACATCTGGCAAGCCTGGGCAAACTTATGGACAGCCTTTAACCTGCGCGTGACCTTTAACCTGAAGGTCACACGTAAAAAGAGAGGGTAAAATGCGAAAACATCTTGTACTCATCGGGGGTGGGCATGCCCACATGATGACCCTTGAAAATATCGGCACTTTTGTTGAAAAAGGGTTTAAAGTTACCGTGATCGGCCCTTCTTTCTTTCACTATTATTCCGGCATGGGTCCCGGCATGCTGGGCGGAACTTACAGTCCTGATGATATCCGGTTTGCCACAAGGGATGTGGTTCAAAAACAGGGTGGAATATTTGTAAAGGATAAAGTCGTCCGGATTGATCCGGATAAACGCGAGATTTATACAAAGACCGGGCATACATTTACCTATGACCTGCTTTCCTTTAATGCGGGCAGTTATGTCCCCATGCAGGCAGGTTTTGAAGACTCTGATAATATTTACGCGGTTAAACCCATTGAAAAACTAATGGAGGCCGCGGATAAATTAAAAAAATTGTTTTTACAAAAAAAGATTGTTGTCAGTATTGTGGGAGGCGGCCCTTCTTCTGCTGAAGTGGCTGGAAATGTCTGGCAACTGGCAAAAAAGGTGAATCAATATATGCCGGATATTCATATTTTTGCCGGTAAAAAATTCATGGCAAGATTTCCCGAAAACATCAGATCAAGGGTGATCTCAAGCCTTGACAAAAGGGGTATTCAAATTTTTGAAACAGGGTATGTAAAACAGATCAAGCCTGATGAGATCTGCCTTGAATCCGGGGATAAATTTTCCACAGATTTTATTTTCATGGCTCTGGGCGTAAAACCTTCCACTATATTTGAGGAATCCGGCCTTCCTGTTGGGCCGGATAAAGGACTTTTAGTGAATAAATACCTGCAGTCTGAAAAATATCCTGAAATATTTGGCGGTGGTGATTGTATTTATTTTAAGGATCAGCCTCTGGATAAGGTCGGGGTATATGCAGTAAGACAGAACCCTGTCCTTCTTCATAATTTAATGGCAAGCCTTGAGCAGGCCGAGCTTGAAACCTTTGATCCAGGGCCTGATTATCTTTTGATCTTCAATGTTGGCGGCGGAGTTGGTGTGTTCAAGAAAAATTGGCTGGTGTTTGGAGGGAAAATTGCATTTATGGTTAAAGATTATATTGACCGCAAATTTATGAAGAAATTTCAGGCCATTGAAAAAATCTTATAGCCTTATGGGTAAAAATATAAATGAATAAAAAGTCAGGATTTAAAATTGTACTTCTGGTGTTCATTTCAGGGTTAATTGCAACGTTTTTTTTATTTGATCTGGGTCATTATTTTTCGCTTGCCAATATAAAACATGAACTTGATACGTTTAATGCGTATTATGGCCGGCATAAAACTCTGACAATGGCGATATACGTGGCCGTCTACATTCTTGTGACCGCGTTATCCCTTCCCGGGGCTGCTATTATGACACTTGCGGGCGGTGCCTTGTTCGGGCTTTTTTACGGGACGATTCTTGTTTCCTTTGCCAGCACCCTGGGAGCAACTTTAGCCTTTTTAGTTTCCCGGTATATGTTTAAAGACTGGGTCCAGCATAAATTTTCATCCAAACTTGCTGCTGTTAATCGGGGAATAGAAAAAGAGGGCGGATTTTATCTGTTTACTTTAAGGCTTGTGCCTGTGTTTCCATTTTTTGTGATCAACCTTGTCATGGGTATTACCACCATTCGCACGGCTGTTTTTTATATTGCCTCGCAACTGGGAATGCTTCCCGGCACCATTGTATTTATCAATGCCGGCACCCAGCTTTCAAAAATAGAATCAGCCGGCGATATTTTATCCTTTAATATTATTCTGGCCTTTGCTTTATTGGGTGTTTTTCCGATTATCGCCAAACGGCTCACAGCAATGATAAACAAGCAGAAAGTATTTTCTAAATTTTCAAAGCCTGAAATTTATGATTATAATCTTGTGGTGATCGGTGCCGGGTCTGCCGGGCTTGTGGCTTCCTATATTGCCGCGGCTGTCAAGGCAAAGGTGGCGTTGATTGAAGAACATAAAATGGGGGGAGACTGCCTTAATACTGGTTGCGTACCCAGCAAGGCGCTGATCGCCAGCGCCAGACTTTTATCCTATGCCAAAAGAGCAAAAGAATTCGGATTTGACAAAGTTTCCGTTGATTTTAATTTTGCAGCGATAATGGAACGGATTCAATCCATTATTAAAAAGGTTGCGCCCCATGATTCCATTGAACGGTATACTGAACTGGGTGTGGAGTGTATTCAGGGCAGGGCGAAAATTTTATCGCCTTTTAAAGTAAAGGTGAATGATAAAATTTTAACCACAAAAAATATCATTGTTGCCACGGGGGCAAAACCAATGGTTCCTGATCTGCCGGGACTGGATCAGATACCCTATCTTACCTCGGACAATATCTGGGATATCAGGACTTTACCGAAAAATCTTCTGGTATTGGGTGCAGGGCCCATCGGGTGTGAACTTGCCCAGGGATTTTCAAGGCTGGGATCAAAGGTAACGATTGTCCAGAGGGGTTCGATGATAATGAAAAAAGAAGATCCTGATGCTGCCCAGATCGTTTTAGACAGGTTTTGTGCAGAAGGGATTGAAGTTCTTTTGAATCATTCAGCCAAAGCCATTGAAGTTTTCAAGGATGAAAAACCAGATGAAAAACCAGATGAAAAATCAGACGAAAAACAAGGCTATAAAAAACAATTGGTTTGTGACCATAAAGGAAAACAGATCAGAATTCCCTTTGATGAGATCTTGATTGCTCTTGGAAGAACCCCCAATGTTAAAGGATTTGGTTTAGAGGAGCTTGGCATTGAGCTTACCGGAAGTGAACATATTGAAACCAATGAATTTTTACAGACCAATTTTCCCAATATCTATTGCAGCGGAGATGTCCATGGCCGGTATCTATTTACCCATACTGCTGCCCACGAATCCTGGTATTCTGCTGTAAATGCCCTTTTTGGCAGATTTAAAAAATTCAGAGTAGATTACAGCACCATTCCATGGGCCACCTACACGGATCCTGAAGTGGCAAGAGTTGGCATAAATGAAGCAGAAGCTAAACTTGCCCACCTTGATTATGAAGTGGTTAAATATGACATTGATGGCCTTGACCGGGCCATTGCAGACTCTGAAAATTATGGGTTTGTAAAGGTTTTGACCTTGCCGGGAAAAGATAAAATATTGGGTGTTACCATTGTCGGGAATCATGCGGCTGATGTGATTTCAGAATTTGTTCTTGCAATGAAGCATGGAATAGGGTTGAATAAGATTTTAGGAACGATTCATATTTATCCGACAATGGCTGAAGCCAACAAGTATGCAGCCGGGTTGTGGAAGAAAAACCATGCCCCTGAAAAATTACTCGCATGGATCAAAAGATACCATACCTGGATGCGCAAATGATAATGTTGTAAGATATTAAATAAACTATTTTAAAAAAGGAGAATTTAAGATGAAAGTGACCATTACAAAACAATGCATGGGTGACAGGAACTGCAATGAACTTTGTCCTGAAATTTTTGAGTATGATGAAGATCAGTTAAAGTCCACCATTAAAATGGATGAGATTCCGGAACATCTGAAAGCCGTTGTTCGTCAGGCAGCTGATGAATGCGGTGCAGATGCCATTATTATTGAAGAATAAAAAAGAAGGTGCTTATGGTTAAGTTTAGACAAAGTCAGACGGCAATCAATCTTCATACCTCTTTTGCGGCTGAAACCCAGGCCAGGACACGGTATGATTTTTTTGCAGACAAGGCTATGATGGAAGGGTTTATCCAGATTGGAAAAATATTTAATGAAACCGCGGATCAGGAATTTGAACATGCGTTGCGGTTTTTTAAATTTTTTAACGGGGGAAATCTTGAAATAAAATGGGTTTTCCCCACGGGTGTGATTAAAGATACCCGTTCCAATCTTCTTTCGGCAGCAGCGTTGGAAAAATATGTCAGTGAGGATATGTATGCCAAATTTGCAATAATAGCCAGAGAAGAAGGATTTGAAAGGGCGGAAGATACTTTTAACAATATTATTGTGGCTGAAAAGCATCATGAAAAACTATACCTTGAGCTGGCCCGGAATATTGCAACGGACAGGGTCTTTCAAAAAGACGAGGAAAAAGTCTGGCGTTGCCTGAGCTGTGGATATATCCATACTGGAAAGGCTGCACCCAAAAAATGCCCGGCCTGTGTGAAACCGGCAGGGTTTTTTGAATTGCTGTGTGAAAACTGGTAAAATTCATTTGGCATAACAGGTGAGACATATATGACTCGCCTATTATGCCTCATGTTTGTATCATAAATTTTTTATTCCTTCAGGTTTTTCCCTTCAATCGTTTAAACCTCTATAATTAAAGTATTTTTTCTTAAGATTATATAACCGGCATATAATTTGCTTTATTTATTTTCAAGGCTTTTGATTTGGCTCAATACAAAGAAACTTTGGAGGCAGATATGAATCTTCATGAAATAAAAGACAACTATAATCTGGTGAATTCCGTGGACTGGGAAATGACACCTGAAGAGGCCATTGCATTGCACCTTGAGTGGGGCCCGCTAAGATCCCAGGCCTATTATAATTCAAGGGATAGTAGTAACGAAACCGTGTATTTTGTCATTAATACATGGAAAAAACCGCCAACCTTAATCCTGGTTCGAAGAAGAGGATTTGATTCTGAGGATCTTGGAAATTTCAGACTTCCCAAAAATCTTGAAACAGAATTTATGAAGGGAATCGGTCAGTATAAGGGAGTCTATGCAGTTGAGGGCAAAGTAAGAGATTGGCTCAAAAAGGAACTTGAAGTTTAAGCCTGAACTTACCCACCCCCTTGAAGTTCCATTGCCAGGCCTTTGGGGCAGAGATACAACCCTTTATTAAATTTCTGCCCCAAAGGTTTTTAATCCTTTTTTTTATTGTTCGCTATAAAATCTTTAACCATATAATCCCCCAGTTCTTTTGACCGTTTTGTAGCGGCTTCAATCGCATTGATCATTGTGGTTCGAAGGCCTCCCTGTTCAAGGGTATGGATGCCGGCAATGGCGGTCCCGCCAGGAGATGCAACCCTGTCTTTGAGCTGTCCCGGGTGTTCTTTTGATTCAAGCAAAAGTTTTGCCGCTCCAAGAACGGTCTGGGTGGATAAAAACAAAGAATCTTTTCTTGACAGTCCCATTTTAACACCTGCATCTGCCATGGCATCAACAATGATAAAGATATAGGCAGGACCGCTGCCGCTTAATCCTGTAAATGCATCCATGAGGATATTTTCCTGGATAAAGACTGTTTTTCCCACAGAATCAAAAATAGCTCTTGCAAGTTTAACATCCTCTTTTGAAGCGAATTCACCCGCGGCAATAGCTGTGGCACTTTCTTTTACAAATGCGCAGATATTGGGCATGACCCTGATGAGTCGGAGTTCCTTGTGAAGACCCGCGGCAATGGCAGCCAGCGGGACACCGGCTGCAATGGAGATGATCAGCTTTGATTTATCAAGTGAGTCTGCGGTTTCTTTTAGAACAGATCCTAAAATCTGGGGTTTTGTAGCAAATATAACAATTTCAGATTTTTTGGCCACTTCTATATTGTCTGTGGTTGTTGCAACCTTGTATTTGTTTTGAATCACTTCTAAAATATCTTCTGAAATGTCTGAGCAGATAATATTTTCAGGCTTTGCCGCCTTGGAAAGAACCAACCCGCTGATCAATGCCTCACCCATATTTCCGCTTCCAATAAATCCTATTTTTTTTTTCTGCAGCATAGTGATGTCACTCCTTAATGTATTGATAAAATTAAAAAAGCATATTAAGACCTAAAAATTAATATAGTCAAGATAAATTATTCTGTTTAATGATGACTTTTGCGCTTCTGATTTACAGAATTATTTTTTGAATAAAATTATCCCTAACATTGCATATAGATAATATGAATAAATTTTTAAAAAATAGGTATTTTTACCTATTGCTTTTATGATAACCCCTTTATATAACAAAAATATTCTTTTTTTCTGCATGCTGTTTCCCATCGCAAGCATGTAAGCGAAAGGGCAGAGCTGTGCCAAACCCCTTCCATATCAAGATCATACTTATGTTGTGCAATCACGTTTTCAACCTGCGCGTTCAATTCTGACCTGATAGATTTGGGAAGGGGAATAGTCCTGTCTTTTTTCCCTTTTCCATCATGAATACGACTTCAGCGTTTTGGGCGACTAATGCCGAAGCTTAATTTCATTACCAATACAGGCCATGGCATCAGCCCGGGGATTTTGAGTTTTGTCAGCATCATACGATGCCACTGCATCTTTAACCTGATCATGGGGCTTTCTCAATGGTGATTTTGAACTGATCCCTGAATAGTACAGGGCCACAGCCTGCCCTGCTTGTGCCTGCTGGGAACTGCCCTGCTTTTTTTCTTTAAGTTTATCAATAAACCTGGGCAGGGTTTCAGGATCAGCATAGGGATGCTGATATTTCTTACAAAAATCAAGATAATACTGAAGCCACTTTTTATAATTACCATGGGTATGAAAAGGAATATTATTTTTGATCAAAAGTGAATTATATTTTTTTAAAAGTGCTTCTGGTAATTTTAACATGATATCCAACTTTGATATTATTAATAATTGTAAGGTTATCCAGTTAATTTTTCATATACTTGACATTGATATTCCTGTCAAGTAATGGATATCATGAATGATATCCAGACCTGTTCAATTACTTGTT
>JAOZRF010000493.1:944-2316 GCA_029940245.1 Desulfobacula sp. | reverse complement strand
AGGAAATCCCAGTCCGGGTTGCCGCACAGATGTATTCCCTTTGGAGAATCAATTGTAGAAAAAAACAAATCCAGATCCTTTTTGGCTTTTTGTTCTCCGTATCCGGACATGGCCGAAAAAATGAACTGCATCCCGGGTTCGTCAATAAACATAAATGCATTGGTGTTTTTTTCTTTCAGTCTTTTTAACTGGACATTTATCCGTTTTGCCATGATTTCGAACATAAACGGCCTGATCGTATCATCAAACAATATGGGACGGTCATCCTGATCCAGAATATTAAATCCAAAACTGACCGGGCCCTCAAGCTGTCCCCGTATTGCGGGCCTGTCCGTAAGATCAATGTCTAAAAACTTGTGGTATACTGAAGAATAGGTGGAAGTGATGTCAAAATAATCCGGATTTTCAAAATGAGACATGGTTTCTTCAAACTCTTCTATAAATTTGTCCATGGAGAATCGCAGGGTTTTATTTTCCATATCAAGCAGTATCCCCGGAAAATGCTCTGCCGCCTGAACATACATGTCTTCATAATAGCTGTAGTTCGGCAACTGGGGCCAGAACGGTATATCAAGGCTTAATGCGGTTTTAAGCGCCTGATCTACGTTAGTGTGGGGCATGACTGCCATTGCCGTGGTCATTAAATTGCCGGGTATGGTCATTTTATTTCCCTTTTTTTAAAAGATTGCATCATTTGCGGGCTTTGTGCCTGGATGGTTTCCATAGCCCTCATCATTTTTTCCCTCTTTTTGGACTCAAGCTGCCCGTTTAAGTTCCATGACAGAGTGCTTTGTATCACATACCTGAGATAGGCGGTTTTTGTAATTTCATTCTGCCAGTTACCCGATACTTTGGCCATGGATATGCCCATGGAAAACATGAAAACCAGTATCAGGGCAATTGCCGTCTGCCCAAGCTGTATATTGCCGGGAGATAGTGAAAAGCCTAGGGCTTGTTTTTCAGGACAATTTTTTACACAGGCCATGCATGCAGTACACTCTGAAGAAAGAATGCTTTCCTTTTTTCTGATCTTTATGAGGCTGGGACATTTTTTTTCACACCTGCCGCAATTGGTACAATTGTATGGATTGCGTTTAATCTTCCCGATACTCAAAAAGCTGAACACCCCCAGAACCGCACCATAAGGACATAGATATCTGCACCAGAAATATGGAATTACAAATGATAATAAAATCAATACAAGGATAACGATTAAAGCAGTATTTGAAATATGGGTAAAAAAATGCAGCATCTTTATATCTGCAAATTGATTGTAAGGACTTTGAATAAACTGCTCAATGCTTTGTATCGGCATCTTGTAAAAAATGGACCATATAAAGAAACCGGCCAGGCCGTATTTGATACTTCTCAA
>JAOZRF010000493.1:0-934 GCA_029940245.1 Desulfobacula sp. | reverse complement strand
CTTCTCAATACCATATCCGCCCAAATCGGCAAGACCACTTTCTGTTTAAAGGATAAATCATTGAATTTTGCAAGGATATCCGAAAGCAGGCCTATAGGGCAAACCCAGCTGCAGAAACCTTTTTTCACGATCAAAGCTGTCATACAAATGATTGAAAAAATCACCAATGCCGACGGATGGATGGTGTTGATTTTCCCGGTAACGAAAAAATGTTTCAGGCTGACCAGGGCGCTGATCGGAAGAAAGGCCTCTACACCGGGCGGTCTTTCAAAGCCTGGAATGATACCGGCTTCAAGTTGGGCTACAAATGCATAAAATTGAATCCCGATGAAGAGAACAATGATACATGATAATAGTTGAATCAGCCTTCTTATTGAGAAAATCGATATTTTCGTTTTGTAAATTTCAGGCCATTCTTTCATAATAACGTCTCTTCTCCGTATGTTTTTTTTCTTTTATACCTTTGTTGTCAAAAAAGATACTTGATTTAGATAAATAAATCTGAAAAAATTGATCTAAGTCAATGAATTAATCAGAAAAATTCATTATTCTCATGGTAAATACCGGTAGCCTATCCAGCAAAATATCTTCAGGAAGCAGCTTTCCTGGAAAAATAGTTTTTTTACCCGGACCTTTTTACAAGAGGGGATGATATGAAATTTAGCTCACTCAATGAATGCACCCTGCCAATTTCTAACGAAGATATTATTCAGGCCATGAAACAGATACCAGGGTATCTGGATATTACACCTTCAGATTTTATGGAAGTCTATCTCGTGGCTTTTGGTCAAGCCATGTCCCGCTTGAAAAACGCCATTACAGCAGATCAGATCATGACCAGAACCGTCATCACTGTAAGCGAAAATACTTCTCTTATGAAAGTGGTAAAAAAAATGGCAGACAACAAGATTTCAGGTCTTCCGGTTGTCAGGGA
>JAOZRF010000097.1 GCA_029940245.1 Desulfobacula sp. | reverse complement strand
AAGTTGTTCTTGCCTATTCAGGTGGGCTTGACACCTCTGTTATATTAAAATGGCTATTGGAGCAGGGCTATGAAGTGTTTGCCTATATGGCCGATATCGGCCAGAAGGAAGACTTTGCTGCAGCAGAACAAAAGGCATTAAAAATTGGTGCGTCCAAAGTATTTATCGAGGACATGAGAAAAGAATTTGTCACGGACTATATCTTTCCCGTGTATAAAGCCAACGCTATATATGAAGGTCGATACCTTCTGGGAACAGCCATTGCCCGGCCCATCATCGCAAAAAAACAGATTGAGATTGCAAAACAGGTTGGTGCTGAGTATGTATCCCATGGCGCAACGGGGAAAGGCAACGACCAGGTCAGATTTGAATTATCATACTATGCCCTGAATCCCAAAATCAAGATCATTGCCCCCTGGAAAAATGCTGTTTTTTTAAGCACCTTCAAGGGAAGAACCGATCTGCTTGAATATGCCCAAAAAAATGAAATCCCAACCAAACAGACGGCATCCAAACCCTATAGTGAAGATGACAATCTGCTGCACATTTCCCATGAAGCAGGCATTCTTGAAGACCCTGCCCATGAATGCGAAGAAAACATATATTCCCATACGGTTTCCCCGGAAAAAGCCCCGGACAGACCCACAAAAATAAAACTTGAATTCAAGGACGGTATCCCGGTTAAAGTCACGAATCTTGAAAACAATACCATTAAAACCGACCCTCTTGAATTGTTTGAATACTTAAACGAGCTTGGCAGTGAAAATGGGATCGGCCGGCTTGACATGGTTGAAAACAGATTCGTGGGAATCAAATCCAGGGGCGTATATGAAACCCCGGGCGGCACCATTCTCCACGAGGCACATAAAGACATTGAGGGAGTGGCCATGGACCGCGAAGTCATGCGGCTTCGAGACATGCTGTCCAGCAAATATGCGGAACTGTTATACAATGGATTCTGGTTCAGCCCTGAAATGGAATTTATCATGGCCGCCATTGATAAAAGCCAGGAAGTCATTGACGGCGAAGTCACCCTGAAGCTTTATAAAGGGAATGCCTATCCTGTTGCCAGGACAAGTCCTTCCTCACTGTATGATCAGAATCTTTCTTCCATGGATATCCAGGGCGGATACAACCAGGAAGATGCGGAAGGATTTATCAAAATCAACGCCATCAGACTGATGGCCCATAGAAATATCCTGGACAAAAAAAAATAATCAGATCTTCTGCCCGGAGTATTGTCTAAACTTTCGGGCAGAAATGATTTATTCTCCGGCAATAGGCTCAACAAACCGGGACTCAGAATCCCAGGGAAAAAGAATCCAGGTATCCTGGCTGACTTCCGTCACATAAACGTCCACCAGAGGTTTGCCCGCGGGTTTGGCATAGACTGTTGCAAAATATGCCTTTGGCAGCATTTTTCGGACAACGGCTGCCGTTGCGCCAGTATCCACAAGGTCATCAATAATCAATAAGCCTTCGCCTGAACCCTCAACCGGTTTCAAAACTTTTGCCTTTCCCCGGGCTTTCCAGTCATAGCTTGTAATGCAGACTGTATCTATATAGTGTATCCCAAGTTCCCGGGCAATGATTGCCGCAGGAACCAGACCTCCCCTCGTGATCGCAACAATCCCTTTCCATTGTTTTTCCATGTCATGAAGCCGCCATGACAGAGCTTTTGAATCCCTGTGAAGCTGTTCCCAGGAAATGGGATAGCTCCGGTTATATTTATCCTGGTTTTTCCACATCTAATATACTGGCTCCTGTAATCTATTCCTTAATTATTCTTGTCTTTTATCATGTTTGATTTTAGTCTATCGCCTATTTGCTCGTATGGGTAAAAATACCATCCCAGCTTTCCCCGGGTGGGTTTTTCACAAAAGAAGCGCATCGTTCTTGATATATCGGATACAGTTTTTGATCCATATACCTGGCTGCAAGTTCTCTGAAATATTGTTCCCCTTCCACAAACGACTTTCCCCTGTATAATTTTAAACCCTTGTTATATGCATTGATCTCTTCTTGACGGTTAGCCATATTATGCGTTGAATAAACGGCATAGATACGAACGGGTTTATTTTTCCCCTTCACCCTGACCAAATCTAATTCCTGAACCAAAATATCATCAGAGCGATCTTTGAGCATTTCCTCACTGACAATAAGCTGAACACCGTAAAATTTTGTCAGGCCTTCCAACCTGGAAGCAAGGTTAACATTGTCACCAATAATGGTATACTCAAAAATATCGTTTGACCCCATATTCCCTACCATGCAGCGACCTGAATGCAATCCAATGCCAACGGCCAGTTGAATACCGAACTTTTCTTCAAAGCCCTTATTGAGATCGACTAATGAATCAAGCATTTCTAAAGCGGCTTTAATGGCAAATCGCTCATGATCAGCCACATCAACGGGAGCGTTCCAGAAACACATAACAGCGTCACCGATAAACTTGTCATGGGTTCCAAGGTTGTTGATTATAATTCGCGTCACAGGGGTAAAATAATCATGGAGCAGCAATGTAACCTGTGAAGGAGAAAGACGCTCGGAAAGTGTGGTAAACCCTCGAATATCCGAAAACATAATACTGATATCTTTTTCTTCACCTTCAAGGCTTAATTTTTCAGGATTTTCAGCCAGCTGATCCACTACTGCCTTGGATACATATTTGCTGAATGCGCCACGAAAAAATTTCTTTTTTTTCTCTGCAACCCAGAATTTCTGCATATTCAGAATTGAAAAATTTAAAATTAACACCACCATTGGGAAAAAAGGGGATACCCAGATATTCAACTTGTCAAAGGTCCACAAGCTACCATACATTGCACTGACACCCAGTATAAAGGTGACGGGTAATGTCAGGAATGCATTGGCCCATCCGATCAGTATTGTTGTGATAAGTCCCCATAAGAGGATAATAACAAGCTCCAGACCCGGTGTCCAATCAGGTCTGTGTATAAAATCATTACTGAGAATGTTATCCACGACAGTCGCATGAACTTCAACCCCGGGGAACACCTGGTCCAGAGGAGAGACTCTGATATCCTTTAACCCTGCTGCTGAAGTTCCCAGAAAGATAATTTTCCCCTGTAACTCATTTTTACTCACCTTATCTTCCAATATTTTACCGGCAGAAATATATGGGAATGTTTTTCCGGGTCCCCGATAATTCAACAGCATGGCACCATTGGATTGCAGGGGGATAACCGTATTTCCAATTTTTATGGATTCAATACCCCCTCTGGTTATTTTAATAACCGGATCAGGTATTTTATCCTTAAAAGCAGATAATAAGGTTGCAAGGGATAGGTGAGGATATAGTTTTTGCTTATAGGCAATAAATAGAGGCGTTCTTCTTAGAACACCATCCTTGTCCGTTATCGTATTCATGAAACCTGAATGGATGGTGTTTTGCAAAAAAACCGGCATGGGTGGAATCAGATTTGCAGCTTCAAAAAGATAGTTATATGCCTGCATTGCTCCAGGCCCCTTAATTTCCAGCGCATTCAAAGCTGGTGGTAACATGGTAATTGCTTTTGAATCATTTTTATCAAAAGTAAAAGAATACCCTAAAACATATGGTCCTTTTTGTAACACCATTGCAAAAAGTTGATCATTATCCAGAAGTCCTTCCGGTATTCCTGAAAACTGAACATTAATATGAAGATCTCTGTTAAGCGCTCTTTGCAAAACAACAGGAGACGTCCCGTCCGGCTCTGCAAAAAGAACATCCAGGCCTACGGCAAGAGCTCCAGCCATATTTATCTTTTGTAACAAAAGGGCTACACGATATCGGGGCCAGGGCCATTGTCCAAATTTCTCAAGGCTGTACTCATCAATATCGACAATAGCCACTTTGCCTGTTGTCTTTTTTGAATAGATCTTTTGGAAAAAAGCATCATAGAGTTTATATTCCAAAATGTTCAGATATGCAGGTTTAAAGATATATATTCCCGCAGTCAACAATGTAATGGCAAGCCCTGAAGCCATGATAATCCAGCTGGTCTTTTTAAATATCCTTGATATCCTCTGAAAAATCTGTTTCATTCTTTTCCCAATTGTTATTCCTTTAAAAAATGCTGCCTTTTTAAGTTTTGTTATATTAAAAAATACTAATAAAATACTTGACAAATTAAACTGGCTGGGGTCTATAGTATTGTGATCTCAGTGTTATTTCAACAAAAAAAATGTTTTTACATTAATAAAAATAGTGAGGGGTATGGAGATGAATAAATTGATATCAAATTTCTTAGTAATCATTTTTTTTACATTCTGTCTATCAATGAACGCATCTGGTGATGATGGTTCCCAAACTCAAAAAAAATTGACACCGGAACTGAGTCTTAAAAATTTATTAATACAAGTTATTAATAATCACGAGGAAATAAAAAGTTTCAAAAGCCAGATTGAACAAGCAAAAGAACTATATTTAAAAAGCAAAGGCTTATATTATCCAACCCTGGACCTTGTCGCAGACGGTGGCAGAGAAAAAATAGATAAAGAATACTATACTGACACAAATGAAAACAGATACAATATCACTCTAAGAGCAAACCAATTGATAACTGATTTTGGAAAGACTCAAGATATTATTGCCAGATCAGGTGTTTCCCTTGAACAGGCCAAAGCCCGCCTGGAGTCAAGCCGTCAGCAGTTGATGTTTGAAGGTATCAAAGCCTATATCAATGTTGTCAGGGCAAGGGAACGACTCAAATCTGCCCGCCTGTCAGAAGCACGCATAAAGGAATTAACAGGGATTGAAGAAACATTGGTAGAAAAAAAAGCCGGTCTTTCTTCTGATGTCCTCCAGGTAAAATCACAGCTTGCCGGAGCCATGGCCCTCAGGGTCGAAGCCCAGGGGGAACTCAACTTTGCAAAAAATCGCTTTCAGGCAGTCTTTTACCACAATCTTAGTGACAAAGAAATTGCATATATTAAAGATATTGAATTTCCACAAAAACAACTGCCGCTTGAACTTGAAAATGCTGTTGCCATTGCCCTGAAAAAAAACCCGGAACTGTTGATCACCATGTATAATACTCAACTTGCCCAAAAAGATATTGATATTGCAAAAAAAGCCTTTTATCCACGATTTAATCTCTTTGCCGAGGCAGTTAGTAAAGAAAATGATGCGGGCGAGGACGGTTATAGAAATGAATTATCTGGGGGTGTGGAATTGCGATATAATCTTTTTAGTGGTGGCAGGGATAGAGCAGAATTAAAATCAGCATTGGCAAGTAAAAACGCTGCATCCTATCATACCGGATATGTTCAGAAAATTATTAAAGAACAGGTAAGCAATACCTGGGAACAGCTATCTGTTCTAAAACAAAGAGCCGAACTTTTAAAACAGCAGGCAGATATAGTGGAAAACTTTTTATTGCTGGCCAAAAAAGAACGTAAAATGGGAACAAGATCTCTTCTAGATGTCTTAAACGGTGAAATCAATTATATCAATTCTATTGCAACATCCATTGCCGCCACTCAGGACACAAAGATTGCGGCTTACAACCTCTTCTTTGCAATGGGTAATATAAATCTGCAACTATTTGAATAATGGTATCAGCCCAATATTATACCGGGAATAGATTTATGTTAATCCTGCTATGAAAGAAATTATTCGCCGACTTTTTAAAAAACCTCTACTGGCAATAGAAATCCTTATTGCCAGTTTTTTCATCACCCTTCTGGCACTTGCCATGCCTCTTTATGTTATTCAGATATTGCAGCGATATATCACCTATGGGTTCAATGGCACACTGATAACATTGACCACAGGGATGCTGATTGCAATTATAATGCAGTTTATGTTCAGAATGCTTCGAACAAAAATGGCAAGTGCCGTCAACCAGGAGCCCAATGACAAATTATCCCTGGAGGTGCTCACCATTGTCAGCCAGGCAAAGGCAGAACCCCTTGAACAATTTTCAAAACCGAGAATCCAGGAAGCGCTCAACAGTGTTCAGACAATTCAGAGCACTTATGATGCTCAAACCTTAAATGCCATTATTGATGCGCCTTTTTCCCTGCTGTTTATTGCCGCGACCTATATGTTAAGTCCTGTATTAGCAGGAGTTACATCCATCAGCATTATAATCGGGTTACTTGCAGGATGGCTGAGTATCAGAAAATCTCAGCAAAACTCGGAACAACTTTTAATAGAAAGCTCAAAACATCGCAACCTGAACTATTCTGCCATCTTTGCCCTTGATACTGTGCGGGTTTTCAATGCCGTGGGATTCCTTCAAAACCTCTGGCAGGGTCAGCTTTCTAAAATCAGTAATTTACGAAGAAAAATGACGGATACAAAAGAGCTGTCGCAGACAATCACTATATCAGGCAGTTCTTTGACAAGTATTTTACTTTATGCCGTTGGTGCAACCATTGTCGTTCAGGGGGATTTGAATGTCGGCGCCCTGATCGGCGCGAATATTCTTGGAGGAAGGGCCTATCAGAACACTACCCGGCTTGTCCAGGTCAGCTATCTGTTAAGCAAAGCAAAAGATGCATTTAAAGATATTGCGCTGCTGAGACGTTTGCCACTAGAGCCCGATACAGGTTCTGCCCTGAGAGAGTATAAAGGCCAGCTTGAATTCCAGGATGTAGGATTTGCCTATCCCAATACAACAAGCCCTGTTTTTGAATCTCTCACCCTTAATATTGCTCCTGGAAAAGCCTTGGCCGTCTATGGTCAAAACGGTACCGGCAAAACAACATTGGCCAAACTTCTTATGGGTCTATTAGAGCCTAGAAGAGGAAGTATATTGGCAGACAATGTCAGTCTTAAACAGTTTGCAGCGTCCTGGTGGAGAAGGCAAATCATATATATGCCCCAGGAGCCTACTTTCATCAACGGGACCATCAGAGAAAATATTCTTTTTTTAAACCCGGACATTGATGAGGCCGTATTAAATAATCTTCTCAGAGCTGCTGATTTAAAAAATTTTCTCGATCATACCGCAAATGGACTGGATACGCTGATAACAGACAATGGCAAAAATCTTCCATTGGGTATCAGACGTCGTTTGTCGCTGGTTCGTGGTCTTGTCACCAATGGCCGGCTCGTAATACTGGATGAACCCACTGATGCCCTGGATGAAAAAGGTGTCCAGGCTGTTTATAAAATCATGAATGATCTGATGAAAGCAAACAAGACCATCATCGTATTTTCCAATGATCCCAAAATATTAAAAGGGGCGTCTTTTATGCTGAATCTGAATATTAAACCCAAACCTGAGTTGACAAGTAAAGCCACACCTGGGGTAAAAGGAGATTAATTTTGAAATCATTTCCTACAGGAGGCAATGTGGACCGTGTCACCCACCTTTTCTTTATTTTAATTGCTTTGATGTGCATCAGTTTTCTTTACTGGGCTTATCACGGAAAGCTGGATATTGTCAGCGTTGCAGATGGGCGGGTGATCCCGAGTGGAAAAATAAAACACATCCAGCATCTTGAAGGGGGGATCATTCAGAAAATAAACATCAAAGAAGGAGAGGAAGTCATAAAAGGCCAGCCCTTGATTGAACTTGAACAACTCAGGAGCGGGGCAAGCCTTGAAGAGATACAGGTGAGAATAGATGCTTTAACCGTCGATATAATCCGCCTGAAGACGCTAATTAATGATGAAAAAGAAATTATTTTTCCTGAAATAATTGCAAAAAAACATCCCCATCTAATTCAGGATTCAAAAAACCTGTTTTATGCCCATAAAAACAGTGTACAAAGCAAGATTAAAACACTCAATAAAATTGTGGACCAGAAAAGACAAAGAATACTAACCATTAAATCACATATAGAAAACAAAAAGCAGCAGCTTCCATTGCTTGAAGAACAGCTTGCCTTATCTGAGGAACTACTGAAAGAAAACCTGACAACTCGTCACAAGCACCTTGAAATCATGAGTAAAACAAAAGAGATTGAAGGGGGTATCAAAAATGACAGGTCTGCCTTAATAGAGGCAAACCATGCATTTGAAAAAACCCGGGCAGAAATAAAAGAAGTGCTATACTCTTTTAAGGAAAAAACAATAGAGCAACTCAAAGATGCACAACAGGAACTGAATGAATTTTCAATAAGATTGACAAAATTTGAAGACAGCTTGAAAAGAACTATTATTCGTTCGCCCATTAACGGGGTCATAAAAAGATTATACCTGGTCACAAAAGGTGGAGTTCTCAAACCTGGAGACACAATTGCAGATATTGTACCATCTGAAGAAAGGCTCATGATTGAAGCGCATCTTTCCATATCTGATATTGGCTATGTTCAGAAGAATCAAGCTGCATTGATACAATTGCCAACTTCTGATGCCCGCAAATATGACAAGTTGCCTGGAAAAGTTGTCAGCATCAGTCCTGATACATTTACTGATAGAAATGGACGTACATTTTATAGTGTACTCATTGAATCAGAAAAAAATTATTTTCAGTCCGGCGAACAAAAATACAAACTATACCCTGGAATGGTACTTCTATCATACATCCATATCAGCAAACGAACTGTTCTGGGATATATTATAGACCCTTATATCAATACACTCAGTTTTTCAATGCAGGAACGTTAATTATGAATACTTTATTTATTCATCCCGATTTCCCTGGTCAATTTCGATTTCTGGCTGAAATATCCGGCAAAGCCAAGGATAATAAAACCATATTTATTACCTCGGCAAATACAAATAAAGACA
>JAOZRF010000096.1:6454-8696 GCA_029940245.1 Desulfobacula sp. | reverse complement strand
CCCGGGCAAATAAATTTTCAAAGTCATCTTTTTCAAGATCCAAAAGAGATAATAAATCTTTTTTCACAACCATCTCCTAAATTATAACAAATAGTCCAATTCTTTTATCAGCCTGTCAATTTCATGTTTTTCGATAATTAAAGGTGGGGCAAATCTTAAAATTTTATCCTGAATGCCATTTATGATAAAACCCTTTTTAAATAATTCTTTGACAAAGAAGCCGGCATCCTTATCCAGTTCCAGAGCCAGCAACAGTCCTTGCCCCCTGACATCAACAACTCTTGTGTGCTTTTCTTTGAGTTTTTCCAATTCTTCCTTAAAATATTGACCGGTTTGACGAACTTTATCTAAAAATATTTTATTGCCGATAATATTCACCACCTCTAAAGCGGCTGCCGTGGCAAGGGGTGTTCCGCCAAAGGTTGTGGCATGACTTCCAAAATCAAACCCCGTTGCCGCATCTTGTGTTGCCAGCATGGCACCTATGGGAAGACCATTTCCAAGCGCCTTTGCAAGGGTCATAATATCAGGAGTAACCCCATAAAGTTCATGTGCGAACATAGCACCGCATCGTCCCATACCACACTGAATCTCATCAAAAATCAATAAGATTCCCTTATTATTGCAAAGTTCTCTTACTGCCATAAGATAATCAGGATCTGCCGGAATAATCCCGCCTTCACCCTGTACGGGTTCAAGCATGATGGCACAAACCGTTTCATCGATTTTATTTTTCAGGGCATCAATATCATTAAAAGGGACATGGGAAAAGCCTTCAAGCAGCGGATAAAATCCATTCTTGATCTTATCCTGACCCGTTGCAGATAAAGTCGCCATGGTCCGCCCATGAAAAGATTGTTCCATGGTAATGATCTTAAACCGGTTCTTTTCTCCTTTTTTTTGAAAATATCGCCTGGCGAGTTTTATGGCAGCTTCGTTGGCCTCTGCACCTGAATTTGCAAAAAATACCCTGTCACTAAAACTTTTTTCGCACAATTTTGATGCAAGATCTGCCTGGGGCATGGTATAAAAAAGGTTAGACACGTGAACAAGGGTGGATGCCTGTCTGTTAATTGCATCTGTGATTTTGGGATGACAGTGCCCAAGACTACAGACAGCAATCCCGGCTAAAAAATCAATATATTTTTTCCCATCCTCATCCCAGAGAAAAACGCCCTGCCCCTTAACAAATGCTTTGCCTTGTCTTTGATAGGTTTGAAATACAAAATTGTCTGTTTTTTTAATTGAATCCATGTGCGACCTCTTTTCTTTAAAGGCTATATTCAAAGTCTAGGTCATAAAGACCTGGGTACCAATACCGGAATCGGTAAACAGCTCAAGCAATACGGCATGGGGCAATTTCCCGTTGATAATATGGGCCTTTTGCACACCATTTATTAATGCATCCAATGCACATTCTACCTTGGGGATCATTCCACCTGTAATCTGCCCTGTGCTGATCATCTCTTTTATGGTTGCTGCATCCACAGAAGAAATCAGTTTTTGTTCCATATCCAGCACCCCATCCACATCCGTAACAAGCATCAGACGTGCTGCATTCAACGCTGCTGCAATCCGGGACGCAACAAGATCAGCGTTGATATTATATGTCTCACCATTTTTGCCAACGCCCACGGGCGCAATAACGGGAATAAATCCTTTGGCCGTCAGGGTATGAATAATATCAGGGTTTATGCTTACCACATTGCCTACCATGCCGGGATCTATGATTTCAGGTGGTTTATTTTCATCCTCCTGAAAATAGATGGTCATCTTTTCTGCTGTAATCAGCATCCCGTCTTTTCCAGTTAACCCGACAGCTTTGCCCCCCTGGCGGTTAATCCCTGCAACGATATCCTTGTTAACCTTACCCCCTAAAACCATCTCAACCACATCCATGGTTTCATTATCCGTATATCTCATACCCCGGATAAATTTAGAAGTGATTCCCATGGAATCCAGGACTTTATTGATCTGGGGACCGCCACCATGAATAACAACGGGATTCACCCCGATATATTTCAACAGGGTGATGTCATTGGCAAAATCCTTTTTCAGGCTTTCATCCTTCATGGCATGACCGCCATATTTCACCACAATGGTCTTGCCGGAAAATCTTTTTATATAGGGCAGAGCCTCAATAAGTATATCTGCAACAGAATTTTTCATAGGATATATCTTGTTAAATCTTCATTTTCAACAATATCCATCAATTGTTTTTCCACAAAAGAAGCATCAAAGG
>JAOZRF010000096.1:0-6444 GCA_029940245.1 Desulfobacula sp. | reverse complement strand
TTCTGTTCTTAAAAGGGCAATATATTGAAGGACAAGCGCATTTTTCGGCTCTGTTAAAATCCTTATAAATTCATCAGCACCCAAAGAGGAAAGTTCCACCCTTATGGGAAACCTTCCCTGGAGTTCCGGGATCAGGTCCGAGGGTTTTGACATATGAAATGCGCCGGAAGCAATAAATAGAATATGGTCTGTTTTGACGATGCCATACTTTGTTGGAACAGTGCTTCCTTCAACAATGGGCAGAAGATCTCTTTGAACGCCTTCTTTTGACACTTCCGGGCCATAAGTTTTGTCTTTCCCCACAATTTTATCGATTTCATCAATAAAAATGATCCCGGACTGCTCCACCATTGTTACTGCGTCTGTCTTTATCTGCTCCATGTCTACCAAATGGGCTGCTTCTTCCTGGGTCAAAAGTTTTATGGCATCTTTAATTTTGACCTTGCGACGTTTTGTATTTTTGGGCATCAGGTTTCCCAGCATATCTTTGATATTAATTCCCATCTCCTCAATGCCCGCATTGGAAAAAATCTCAACCATGGGAGAAGATTTATCTGCCATCTCAAGATCAATCTGCCGTGAATCAAGTTTCCCGGCCCGCAACATTTTCCTGAGTTTTTCCCGGGTGGATTCCTTTGATTGCGCCTGATCACCCTCCTGCCCGATGGTAATAATATCAAGATTATTTGATGTATCCGGCCCGGTTTTTAAAGATGGCGGCAGCAAAACATCCAAAAGTCTTTCTTCGGCCATGCCCGCGGCTTTCTCCTGCACTGAATCCTGCTGCCTGGCTTTTAATTTGTTTACAGTCAGTTCAACAATATCCCTGATCAT
Source organism: Desulfobacula sp. (assembly GCA_029940245.1). Classification (GTDB taxonomy): domain Bacteria; phylum Desulfobacterota; class Desulfobacteria; order Desulfobacterales; family Desulfobacteraceae; genus Desulfobacula. The sequence goes on along the minus strand of JAOZRF010000096.1, from coordinate 5,610 downwards.
GGATTCAACATCCCGGCCAACATATCCCACCTCAGTAAACTTGGAGGCTTCCACCTTATAAAAAGGGGAATCCGTCAAATTGGCAAGCCGTCTTGCGATCTCTGTCTTTCCCACACCCGTGGGGCCGATCAATATAATGTTTTTTGGTGCGATCTCATCTTGAAGGTCTTTATCAACCTGTCGTCTTCTCCATCTGTTTCTCAGGGCAATGGCAACTGATTTTTTAGCATCCTTCTGACCTATAATATATTTGTCCAGCTCTGTAACAATCTGTCCTGGTTTTAAATCTTTCATGACCCCCACTTATAATTCTTCCACTGTGATATGATGATTTGTATAGATACACAAATCTGCTGCAATCTTCATGGCTTTTTCCACAATAGTTCTTGATTCCAGATCCGTATTTTCAAGCAGGGCAACAGCTGCAGACTGTGCAGCAGTGCTGCCCGAACCAATACTGATCACACCGCCATCAGGTTCAATAACGTCCCCATTACCAGACAAAAGATATGTGTTGTCCTTATCCGCTGCAATCATCATGGCTTCAAGCCGTCTTAAATACTTATCCATCCGCCAGTCACGGGCAAGCTCCACACAGGCCCGTGTTAAATTTCCATTATACTGCTCCAGCTTTTTTTCAAGCTTTTCCGACAGGGTCAATGCATCTGCCGTGGCTCCGGCAAAACCGACAATAATCTTGTCATTATAAATTCTTCTGACTTTTCTGGCCTTGTGTTTTGTGACAATACTGCCCAGTGTCACCTGACCGTCTCCTGCTACAATGACGGCATCTTTATGCCTTAAAGCAAGAATGGTTGTTCCGTGAAATACTTGTTTATCCATTTTAATCACCCTGTATTTTCAACTTCTTGGATGTGCCTTGTCATAAACCTGCATGAGTTTGTCCATACTCACATGGGTGTAAATTTGAGTTGTTGAAAGACTTGCATGACCTAAAATTTCCTGTATCCCCCTTAAATCCGCGCCGCAATCCAGCATATGTGTTGCAAAGGAATGCCGCAATGTATGGGGAGAAACAGGCACATTCAACTGGCAGCCCCTGACGATTTTATCAAGAATCCGCCGGATGGACCTGGAACTTAACCGTGTAAAATTTTTATTTAAAAAAACCGGAATAAAATTTTCCTTTAAAGAATCCCTATAGTCCTTTACTGCATTTAAAGCTCTTTTGCCAACGGGTACAAATCTTTCTTTTGAACCTTTCCCAAAGACTTTAATCATTTGACTTTTAAAGTCAATGTCTTCAATATCCAATCCTTCCATTTCCGATACCCGCATGCCTGTGGAATAAAATGTTTCAAACATGGCAAGATTTCTTTTGTCAAACCATGTATTTGTCTCAATGGAATCCAAAAGCCTGAAAATATCATCAATGCTTAAAAATTGGGGGATGGTTTTCTCAAGCTTTGGAAAGGGAATTGTTTCAGCAGGATTAACAAAAATCTGTCCGGATTTAACCAGGTAATCAAAAAATGCTTTTAAAGAAGACAGCTTTCTTGCTATGGTTCGTTTGGTTTTTCCAGACCTCACAAGCTGGGCAAGATAATTTCTAATGGACGTTTTATCAAGGGTGTTCAATTGCCGGCAAAACAGTTTTTCAGAATTTATGTTTTCTGTATCCTGCTTGTCTAAAACAAATTGAATAAAGTCGTTAATATCTGAACGATATGCTCTAGTGGTGTGAAGAGAATACCCTTTTTCAGCCATAAGCGTATCATTAAACGTATGATGAATCTTTTTTCAATCACGTTTGTGCTTCACACGTTTCATGTCTTCCCAAACCTCACGTTTGTATTCAGGTTGTTTTAAAAGCAGTGACGGATGAAATGTCGGCATGACCTTAATTCCATTATATTCATAAAATTTCCCCCTGAATTGTTCCAAAGGAAGATTAATCCGTAACAAGGTTTGGCCGGCCTTTGTTCCAAGGGTGATAATAATTTTAGGTGAAATGGTTTTTATCTTTTCATCAAGTGATTTCAAATCTTCTGCATTGCAGATGAATACATTATCAGGAGACAGCTTCATAGCGCTGAGGATCTTAATCAGCAGCTTTCCGCTCTTACCTTTAAAAAAACCAGGTTCACTGTCTATGATAAAAATGGCTGCATTTTGAGGGCCTTCAAAAAAAAAATTCTGTGAAGGAGTTTTTATTCCCCAGTTATTTATCCGGATTTTAGATTCTTTTGAAAACGTCAGAAATGTATTTCCGATTTGTTTTTGATGAACAAGATATTGAGAAAAATCTTTAATCACCCGGAGCATCTGAATCCTGATCGAATCCTGATCATTTGAGATGTCTGAATCCATCTTAAACTCTATCCCATTTTCTCAATAACTTTATCGATCAAGATATCAGCCACCTTGTCTTTTGCCATTAAAGGAATATCAAATGATGAGCCATCCCTGAAAAAAAGCTTTACCTTGTTTGTATCAGCCTTGAATCCTGAATCAGATGATCCTACGATGTTGGCAGCAATCATATCCAGATTCTTTTTTTCCATTTTTAACAAGGCATTTTTTTCAAGATCATCTGTTTCTGCGGCAAATCCTACCAAAAACTGGTCTTTGGTTTTCTTTTTTCCAAGAAGCTTTAAAATATCAGGATTCTGGGTCATTAAAATAGAAAGATCTTTATCATTCTCATTTTTCTTTATTTTGCGGGGCTTAGGATCCATGGGTTTATAATCAGCCACTGCTGCAACCTTGACAATGATATCAGCCTGATGAACCAAAATGCACTCGACAGCCACGGGTGCATCAAGACTTACAGGCCCTGACACAAGAGTCACCATTCCTCCTCTTCTTTCCGCTGCTCTGGCAATGGAATATCCCATTTTGCCGGAAGAATGATTACTGATAAATCTAACCGGGTCAAGGGGCTCCACCGTGGGGCCGGCTGAAACAAGAATATTTTTACCCTTTAAATCCTTTTTAACCAGCATGGCCTCAACCCTGTCAAAAATAAACCAGGGATCCGGCAGTCTTCCTGCTCCCACAGTTTTGCAGGCCAGAATTCCTGAATCCGGATCAAGAATTACCCATCCATCTTTTTCAAGGATATCAAGATTTCTCTGCACCCTGATATTCTGGTACATGTCTGTATTCATAGACGGGCAGACCATAACCGGACAGGTGACGGCAAGCAGTGTTGTGGACAGTGCATCATCGGCTAACCCATGGGCAAACTTTGCAATTGTATTTGCAGTTGCAGGGGCAATGATGGCGGCATCGGCTCCTGCTGCAAGCTCGATATGTTTTACAGAAGATTGTGTGTCAAGAAACAAATCAGACAGAACTGAATTTTCAGATAAAACTTCAAAGGTTGTTTTACCGACAAATTTTTGAGCACTGTCTGTCATTATGACATTTACGTCGGCACCCGCCTTTTTCAAAAGTCTTAAAAGCTCAACAGACTTGTAGGCAGCTATCCCTCCTGAAACCCCCAGAAGAATATTTTTATTTTGTAAATCCATCATTATTTGGAATCTCGACCTTAAAAAAATCAGGGGGTAAGTTTCTTTTTTATTTCTTCCAATAATTGTTCATATGAATCTTTCTGCAGCATCTGTTTAAACTGGGAGCGATAGTTCCCCACAAGGCTGACGCCTTCAATTACAAGGTCATAGACCATCCAGGTGCCGTCATTTGTTTTAAACAACCGATAATCAATCGGGATTTCAATTGTATCCGTAATAATTTTTGTATTCACCTGTGCTTTTTTTTTGTTCACAAATTCTTTTACAAAAACCACTTTTTCATCGCTATAAGATTCTACCTTGGAAATATAGGTTTGCTCAAGGAGTTTCCCGAACAATTCTATAAAAGTTTTCTTTTCATCATCACTTCTTTTTTTCCAGTGTCTGGCAAGACACAATTGTGACATTTTATCAAAACTGAATCTTTTATAAATAATGTTGCGAAGGGATGCTCTTCTCTTTTCAGTATATTCTTCTCCCTTAAGAGACGGATCTCGTAATACTTCTAAAATTTGATCAAGGGTGACTTTCAGCTGATCCTGAACAGGGGATGCGCAGACTTTATCAACCGGAAAAAAAATGCAGACTGCAAAAAAAATTAGAATAAGAATCCTGAATCGTTTCATTAATACCTCCCAAAGCAAATCATTTTTAAGATTTGCTCAATTCATTAAATGCATTATCTGTATTGGCCTTTATATTGAACACGTTATCCAGTTTTGTCAGGGAAAGTGCATTGAGCACATTTGTACCCAATCCGGTCAATATAAATGCTTTATTTTCTTTCCTGCTCCATTGAAAGCCTTCCACAAGGGTTGCGATTCCGGAACTGTCCATGAACAAAACCCCGGTAAGATCTACAATAATTCCTTTAATTTTTTTGGTAAAAAAAGGAAGTAATTTATCCCTTAAATCCGGTGAAGAGAACATATCAATCTCGCCTTCGACTATGATGACACCAATGTTTTCTTTTTTTTTACTTTTAATTTTAAAACCCATGGGCCCGCTATTTTTTAAAAATGTATTTACTGACCAATTCTTCCAGGCTGATGGCAGACTCTGTATCCATCAAAAAATCTTTATCTTTCAAAAACTCATCAGACCCGCCTGGCGACAATTTGACAAATTTATCTCCAATAACACCTTTTGTGCGAATAGAAGCGATGGTATCATCTGAAATTTTTGTCCCTTTTTTTATTTCCATCTGTACAAGGGCTTGATTTTCTTCAAGGGTAATTCTTTTCACTTTTCCCACGGGCACTCCGGCAATTTCCACGGAGGCTGCGACCTCAAGACCTTCAATTGATCCAAATCTTGCATCAATATAAAAAGAATCAGACCCGAAAAGATCAACATTGCCAAGGTTAACAGATAAATATACCAGGCAGGCAATACCTACCATCATGAAAATACCCACTGAAATTTCTATTTTTCTTCCATACATGATGAACACTTTAAATCCTATAGCAATAAAGATGTCAAGATATAATCTATAATAAGAATGGAAAGCGAGGTCAAAACAACCGAATTTGTAGTGGCCCGGCTCACACCTTCAGTGGTTGGTTCAGCAGTAAATCCCATAAAAGATGCAATCCAGGTTATCAAAAGACCAAAACAAAGAGATTTTAAAATTCCGCCATAAATATCTGTAAAGGTTATGGCTGCAGTCATCTTGCCCAGATATGCACCTTCATTAACCCCTAATAATTTTACGCCGACAAGGTATCCACCGGTAATGCCGACAAGGTCGAAAAAAGCGGTTAAAAGGGGCAGAGAAATGATTCCGGCAAAAATTTTAGGACTGACCACATATTTTAAAGGATCAATGGCCATCATCTCAAGGGCAGGAAATTGATCTGTAATTTTCATAATACCAATTTCAGCAGTAATGGCAGAACCGGCCCGGCCCGTCACCATCAGGGCACAAAGCACCGGCCCCAGCTCCCTGATAATGGAAAGTGCAACCATAATGCCAAGGGCTGCCTGGGCTCCAAACCGGCTTAATGAGTAATATCCCTGAATACCCAGGACCATACCTGTAAAAAGGGCAGTGACAAACACAATTAAAAATGATTTTGATCCTATAAAATCAATTTCTTTAAAAATACGA
>JAOZRF010000095.1 GCA_029940245.1 Desulfobacula sp. | reverse complement strand
GGAAAATTCAAATGATAAACCGGCATTTTTAGGAAAAGTAACCGCCTCTGTAACCCATGATATTCAAAACGTGCTGGCCATTATCAAAGAAACATCCGGGCTCATGGAAGACTTTTTTCTCATGCAAAAATCCGGGGGCCTGGAAGATATTGAGGATCGACTCGACAAATGCATTAAGACCATAAAAAAACAGGCCTATCGCGGTGTCAGCCTTACATCCGGACTGAATGGATTTGCCCACACAGCTGACAGCAGTCAGGCTACAATTAATATTTTTAAAATTCTTAAAAGAATGATTTCCATTGCGGAAAGACTCTTTAAACAAAAAGGCTTTGATGTCTCCATACTTGAGTGCGAAAACCCCTGTTCGATTGTTACAGATCCGGTTCTTTTCCAGTTGATAGCATTCTTGTGTATTGAATGCTTTATAGATAATTTTGAAACAAAATCACCCATTACACTTGAGATCCAGTCTTCAGATAATCGGATGGCCATAAAATTTTTATACCATGATGATACGCTCAATAATAAAGACTATAACCCCAAAATTACCCAGAGCCCGCAATGGACAAAAATTAATACCTTATGCGGACAGATCAGGCTGACAGCAGAGATAGCAGCAGATTCTCCTGCTGTTCTTATTTTTTTCAAATAAATTCACCCGCTTTTTCTATATTTATGTTCCAAAAGGTCTCATAAGGTCTCTTCTTTTACGTTTTGTTTTGTTTCATTTAGATTCGCATTGATTTAATCCTTTTTATAACATGCTGTGTTTATGTACATTTTACTATTGGCATAAGTATTGCTATATATTATAACCAAAGAAAACTAAAATAATAAAAACCAATTGGAGGTGAATATGTCTATTTTAACCATAACAAACGGGTTGTATTCAAATGCAGGAGAGATAGTGGGCCAGCTGTCTGAAAAATTAAACAGCAAAATCATAACCGATGCCGACATCATTGAAAAAACGCATCAAGACAATAATATTAATCTTTCAACGCTTCAAAAAATTGTTGAGAGCAAACCCCTTGCATTTAATGACTTCAGCCATGAAAAAGAAAAAAGCCTGGCATCCATCATAAAATCAATTTCCAATTATGCGTGTTTAGGCAATTTCATTTTTCATGGAATTCTTGGCCATCTTATCCCCAGTGAAATTTCTCATGTGATGCGGGTATTGATTATTACAGACAAAAAAACCCGCATCCAGAATGGTATTACACTACATGGGCTTTCTGAAAAAGAGTCATTAAAAAACATTGACCACTCTGACAAAATTGCCGCGTTATGGACAAATGGCCTGTTTCGCAAAAAAGCCTGGGATGAATCGCTTTATGACATTGTTATCCCGACGGACAAACTGGATGCAGAAGCATCAGTAAGCCTGATTTTAAAACATATTGAAAAGCTCTTATCCAACAAAGAAGATCTGATAAAAAAAGAAATTTTAGATTTCAAACTTATTTCAGAGGTTGACCTGGCATTGAGTGAAATCGGACAGGGATTACTGGCCGTAATTGATGGGGGCAATGTGATCGTTACCATCGACAAAAAGGTAATGATGCTGGCAAGGCTTCAGCAAAAGATTGTGACTGCCGTACAAAAAATCCCCGGAGTCAAATCCGTGGAAACAAAAATCGGAAAAAATTATTACAAAGGAAATATTATCCGCAATTATGAATTTGAAACCCCTTTAAGAATTCTGCTGGTGGATGATGAGAAAGAATTTGTCCAGACATTGTCTGAACGGTTGAAAATGCGCCGGTTCACAAGTGAAATAGTCTATAATGGTCAGGAAGCACTGGATTTTACAGATCAGGAAGACACTGAAGTAATGGTTCTGGATTTAAAAATGCCCGGTATTGACGGGTTTGAAGTTTTGAAAAAAATCAAGCAGACAAAACCAAATATTGAAGTGATCATTTTAACCGGCCACGGTACTGAAAAAGACAGACAAACCTGCATGGATATGGGTGCGTTTGCCTATCTGCAGAAACCGGCTGATATCGATATCATTACAGATACCATGAAAAGAGCTTATGAGAAGATAGCCGCCAGACGAAATCAAACTGCTCATTAGGTAATGAGGGTTTTTAAGGACTTTTCTCAAAATAAAACAGGAGAATAAAATGAAAATAAAAGTATTGATAGCAGATGACGAAGAGGAATTTATCGAAACCCTGGCCCAACGGCTGGAATTGAGAGATCTTTCCATCACCACTGTATTTTCAGGTGAAAGTGCCATTGCAATGGCTGAAAAAATTGATTTTGACGTCATTATCCTGGATGTTCTGATGCCGGAAATCACAGGAATTGATGCCTTAAAAGAGATAAAAAAATTCAAACCGCTTACCCCGGTTATTTTGCTGACTGGAGAAGCCACAGTGGAAAATGCCATCAAGGGCATGAAGATGGGTGCATTCGACTTTCTAATGAAACCGGCTGACACAGACCTTCTACTTGAAAAAATAACCCAGGCCAACGCCTTGAAACAGGAACATGACGAACGAATCCGCCAGGCAGAAATTGAAAACATCTTAAAAACCCGAGGCTGGTAATTCCAGGAGACTATGGTAACATGACAACTCAAACAACAACTTTACAGAATATACTCATTGATTGGAAACGGATACTTTTTTTATTAATTGGTCTGACACTTTTTTTTGTGGTTAACTTTGCCCCGCCATGGCCCGATGCCATTGACCCCACAGGCAAACATTTTATATTGAGCAAAGAAGCCAAGGGCGCTCTTGCCGTATTCCTGCTTGCCGGAACCTGGTGGGTGTTCGAAGTGGTCCCCATCGGCATCACAAGCCTGACCATAGGGGTTTTACAGGTTCTTTTTTTTGTCCGGCCTGCACAAAAAGCATTTACAGATTTTATGACACCCTCGGTGCTGTTTATTTTTGCTTCCCTGGTCATTGGTATGGTTTTTACAAAAACCGGCCTTACAAGGCGACTTGCCTATAAAATGCTGATAGTTGTGGGCGAGAAGACCAGCATGATCTATCTTGGATGTTTTGTTGTGACCTCGGCTCTCACCCACATAATGGCCCATACGGCTGTAGCTGCAACCATGTACCCCCTTCTGATGACCATCTATGCAATGTATTCAGATGATGACACCCCTACAAAATTCGGGAAAGGATTATTCATCGGTATGGCATTTGTTGCCGGTGCAGGAAGTATTATCACCTTGCTGGGTGCGGCAAGGGGAGCCGTTGCACTTGGTTTTTTCAAAGACATTATTGGAAGAGATATCAGTTTTTTTGAACTCACCTTTTATATGTTCCCTGTGGGATGGGCCATGACATTCCTTTTGTGGGGATTTTTCATGATTTTTTTCAAACCTGAAAAAAAAACCATCCCGGGACTCAAAGAAAAAGCAAAAAATCTGAGCGCTGCAATGGGAAGAATTACAAAAAATGAAATAATTGCAGCCACCATTATTTTTGTCTGTATCTTTGTAATGTCTGTAAAACAATTTGTTCCTGTTTTAAAACCTCTGGACAAAACAGCCATCATCCTTGTTTCAACGATTCTGTTCTTTGTGTTGCGGATTCTTGATATCAGGGATCTTGAATCGATCCCATGGAATATTATCCTGTTGTTCGGTGGAGCCATGAGCATCGGATTCTGTCTCTGGGAAACGGGTGCAGCAGAATGGCTTGCCATTAACTGGTTGAGCATGTTCAAGGAATCACACTGGTTTGTTTTTGTCATGAGCATTGCTTTTTTTGTCATGATTATGACCAATTTTATCATGAATGTAGCTGCCATTGCCATTTCCCTGCCCGTTGCCCTGGTTATTGCACCTTATCTGGGCGTGGCACCGGAAGTTATCCTGTTTGCGGCTCTTGTAACAGCCGGCATGCCCTTTTTGCTTCTGGTAGGCGCGGCTCCCAATGCCATTGCCTATGATTCAAAACAGTTCACAACAGGAGAATTTTTCTTAGCTGGGATCCCTGCCAGTATCATGTTAATTGTTGTAGTTGGACTTGCTATTTTCGTTATCTGGCCGCTTATGGGCATGCCCATACTGATAAAATAATAAAATATAAGGATACAAAAATGGATAAAAGAAAAGTTAAAGACATAATGATTCCTTTAAGTGAGTACGCTACTGTAAATGAAAATGATACCCTTGAAAAGGCGATCAAAACCCTTTATCAATCGCAAAAAAAGATATCTGCCGATGCCTATAAACACCGGGCAATTCTCGCCTATGACAAAACCGGCACGATTACGGGAAAAGTCAGCGAATTAGATATCTTAAAAGCACTTGAACCCAAATATAGCCTGTTTGGACATACTGATTACCTGGCCAAGATGGGTTTATCACGATTCGGCTTAAGCAATGATTTCCTTCATTCTCTGATTGAAAATTACGATCTCTGGGATGAAAATTGTGAATCCCTTGTAAAAAAAACAAAAAACAGAAAAGTTAAAGAAATAATGTATTCTCCCCAGGAAGGTGAATATGTTAATGAAGACATCACGATTCCAGAAGCTATACATCAGTTTATCATGGGCCACCACCAGTCTTTGCTTGTACTAAAACAAGACAAGGTTATCGGAATATTAAGACTTACAGACATTTTTAAACTTATTTGTGATTTAATTATAAAAAAATAATCTTGAAAAAAATCTTGAACTTTTGGTTCACAATTCGATTTGAGATAGAAACGTGGTAAAAAACGCAAGAATAGTTTCTTGACAGGAGGTAATATTGATAATATAAAAACCATATATAAAGTTTGGAGGTAATAGGGAATTTTTTTTATTTAAAATTTAAACAACAGGAGATAGTCATGGCGGACTTTTACATTAATGTTTTTTTGGATGATGCAAAACTCAAACAAATCGAAGATGCAGGCTTGGCTGATAAAATCACTGAAATAGACGGCAAGAAGGCGATTCAGGTGGAAATGACAAAAAAGGATAAAAAGAAACTTGTTAAAGGCTTTGAGAGTCTTACATTCGACGATTCTAATGCATGCGTACTGCCTGAAAATGGGACGAATACACTTATGGCAGTCATATCGGAAGTAAAGACCCTTGATTGTATGAAATTTGCTATCATGAAGCTTTATAATCCGCTTGCAGGAAGGGGTATATCCGGAAGAGGCGCAAGCGGGCATTAGTATTGCAGAGCGAACCCTAAACGCTTGATAAGTTTTCCCCGGGTGATCATTTCATTCTCCTCTTCTGGATTAATTGGCGTTAATCCAGGGAATATATGACCACCCTTACTTTACAGACCCTTCAATCAGCGGCTTTATTTGCGGGCTATATCTCTTTTTTGCTAAAAATAAACAGGGTTATCATTACTAACAAAACAATAAAAATAAACACGTTTAAGAATGGATGTATCGGCCCGATACCCATAAAATTTTTCTGACAAATTATTGAATCTCCATATATCTGCACCATAAAAAGTTTTGGGAAAAAAATACGCCACAAAGAAAGATCAGTGTTTGCTATAGAAGGCGCGAATGCTTTAACTGCATCAGCGCTTAATAGTTTGTAACCCCCGTCGGAGATAAATCCAGTACACACCAATCCAATGACAAACATTGCGCTGATAAAATCCGGCACAAACAAAGAAAACAGACAGACTGCTGAAATCATAAAAAAAAGATTTACCGAGCAGACAAGTGAGGCTAAAAGATATCCAAAAATCATTTCATTGGTATTAAACCAGACAATTAAAAATATTGCCAGATGCAACAGCAGCATAAAACATGAAGAAAACAACCAAATTCCGACGATTCGACCCAGCACATATTCCCAGAACTTGATCAACGGCCGTTAAACTGCCAAATTCCTTTGTAACGTTATCCAGTACAATCATTTGTTGCGCTCATTGTTGTTCACTAACTCAACTTTCGGTCTTAAGTTCTTGCAGACGGGCTCAGGCTTGCATGGCCTGCTAATCTGATATTTCAGTTTTAAGCCTGATTTTATATTTATCGATTTTGGCATGTATTGTAGGTCTTGATAGATTTAATAATTTGGCTGCCTGGGAACGGTTTCCATTGGTTATTTTCAAAGCTTCGGAAATCACAATACCTGAAACAATGTCTATGAAATCATCAAATTTATAATTTTCCGATTTATTGGATAATAATTGCCGGACCCACGCCTTGATATCACTTATTTCAGCATTTTCCAACAATTTACTTTTTTCTTTTTTATTTATTACCTGTTCCAGGTCTGTCAAAGAAATTGGGGCACCTCTGTTGAAAATAAGAACTTTGTGTATCAAATTTGACAGCTCCCTTATATTTCCCGGCCAGTCATACTGATTTAGAAGATTTAAAGCGTCTTCTTGAATCCCGGGATTATCAATCTTTAATTCATTGGAAAATTTAACCATATAATATAATATCAAACTTGTGATATCGTCTCTTCTGTCCCTCAATGGCGGAAGCTCCAGTGTAACCACTTTTAAGCGGAAATATAAATCTTCCCGGAATTTCTCATCTGCGATTGCCTGTTCCAGATTTTTATTGGTGGCTGCAATAATCCTGACATCCACGGGAATGGTTTCTTCACCTCCCAGTCTTTCAATGCTTTTTTCCTGGAGCAATCTTAAAATTTTGCCCTGTATATTTAAGGGCATGTCCCCAATTTCATCCAGAAACACTGTGCCGCCATTTGCCTGTTCAACTTTCCCGATATGGCGCTGGGAAGCACCGGTAAAAGCCCCTTTTTCATAACCAAACAATTCACTCTCAAGAAGATTTTCAGGTATGGCCACGCAATTAATGATCAAAAAAGCCTTGTCCGAACGAATCCCATGCTGGTAGATGGCCCTTGCCACCAATTCTTTTCCCGTCCCGGATTCACCCAGGATTAAAACGCTTGCATCGGTTTGAGAAACTCTGCCAATGGATTTATAAACATTCTGCATGAGCCTGCTTTGACCGATAATGGCATCTCCGGACTGTTTATCAGGGGAAGCATCCACTTTAACCGGGGATCGCATAAAATATCCAGCCTCAATGGCCTGTTCGATCAAATTCAGCATCTCAGGTACATCAAAAGGCTTGAGCACATAATCATAGGCCCCCATTTTGGTGGCTTCTATGGCAATCTGAGTGGTTCCATAAGCCGTGATAATGATCACGGGCAGTTTTGAATCAATTTTCTTGATGCGTTTAAACGTTTCCATTCCGTTTATTCCGGGCAGCCGCATATCCAGGATAACCAGATCCAGGAAATTTTTTTCAATAATCTCAATTCCGGCTTCACCGGAAGCAGCACTGATCACTGCATAATTTTCTTCTTTTAAAAGCTTGCTAAAACTTATTCTTAACTGATCATCATCATCAATGACTAAAATCGTATGCATATTATGATTCCTTTATGGGAAGCGTAATAACAAAGGATGCGCCCTGGCCTTGTTCACTGGCCACATCCAGCCATCCCCCATGTTCATTTATAATATTAAAGGCAATACTCAAGCCAAGGCCTGTTCCCTCATCTTTGGTGGTAAAAAAAGGATTAAAGATCTGTTCTTTGATTTCTTGAGGGATTCCTTTGCCATCATCTATTATCCGGATCACATTGACTTTCTTAAGAGGCTCCACATGAGTTTCTTCTTCATGGATGATGATAAGACCACTCTTGTCCATTGCTTCACATGCATTGACAATGATATTTACGATGACCTCCTTGAGCTGTTCAGGATCTATTAATGTATCGCTGAGAGGATGATGACGAATCACCCGTGTAGTCACATGATAGGATTTCAACCGCTGTTCTAAAAGATGCAGGGCGCTGTCCACAACAATGGACGGGCTCATTTTTTTCATCGTAAGTTTAGGCGGGCGGGAAAATTCCAGAAAATTTTCAAGAATTTTATTTATCTGCTTTATCTCGTCGGAAATAACCTTGAAATCTTCACTTTGATGCTTTGTAAAATTACAGGACCGGTTCAATGAAAAAAGTCGCATCTTTACAGAAGTCAACGGATTTCTGATACTGTGAGCTGTTCCGGCAGCCAGCTTGCCCAATAAAGCCATTTTTTCAGACAGCATCAGGGTTTCCCGGCTTTGTTTTAATTCCTGGTGTGCATATTCTGCATTTTCAATCAAGCCATGAACACTTTTCTTTAATGCGAAAACTTCATTTGAATAGGATTTCTGGCCGCCCATAATATCTGCCTCTTCTGCCAGCTTCCTAATAGGTTCCAATATATGGCGGGCAAAAATATAATTTATCAGAAGGCTCAGGACTACAACTGTAATAATTGCCAGAAGCGCAATATATCTGAGCTTATTGGATTCTATCCGGCTTATGTTGATTGCATCGGAAATCTTGTTTTTATGAAAGATTTTAAATTGTTCACATAATTCTATGATTTTAAAAAAATCTTGTCTTATTTTTTTATGAAGCACTGATCCTTTAGCATATTCACCTGATTTATAAAATTCAATAACTTTATCTTTACTTGTAACATACTTCTTATATTTGGATTCAATCTGGCCCACGGCTTTTTTTTCCCATTGTTCTTCCACAAGGGATTTCAACAGCACAAGATGTTTATCAAAAAGCAGCCTGTACTTTTTGCACTTATCAATCCAGGACGGGTCATGATCCAGAAGGTAATAGGATATAAATCCTTTCTGGTTGACAAGGGATGTGCTCAAGGCCTCGGCTGATTGATAAACAACCATATTTTTATCAATAATGTTCTTGAAGATTCTTTCAGTCTTATAGGTATAC
>JAOZRF010000094.1 GCA_029940245.1 Desulfobacula sp. | reverse complement strand
GGGACCTACTGATTAAGAGTCAGTTGCTCTACCAGTTGAGCTAACGGCCCATAAATTAATCGGGCAAATTTAACAATCCATTCTAAAAATGTCAATAGTTTTTTGAATTCTGGGGGGGTCAAAAACCGGTTGACCCTTTAATTATTGTTTTGATATACTCATACGTTTATAAACAATGAAATAATGATTTTTCAATAAAATAAGGGGTGATATATGTCTAGAACAAAATCCGAAAACCTTTTTCAAGAAGCCCAAAATTTAATTCCCGGAGGTGTAAATTCTCCGGTTAGAGCGTGTGGTTCTGTGGGAGGACAGCCAATATTCATAGAAAGAGGAAATACAAGTAAAATTTATGATGTTGATGGAAACCAATATATTGATTACGTGCTTTCCTGGGGGCCTTTAATTCTGGGACACAGACCTGCCTGTGTGATTGACGCATTGAAAAAGGCTCTTGAAATCGGTACCAGTTTTGGTGCGCCAACTTTTCTTGAAACAAAACTTGCCCGCCTTGTTATTGATATGGTGCCTTCCATGGAAATGGTAAGAATGGTAAATTCCGGAACTGAAGCCACCATGAGTGCGATTCGTCTTGCCCGGGGATATACTGGCAGGGACATGATCATAAAGTTTGACGGCTGTTATCACGGGCACGCAGATACGCTTCTTGTTGCAGCGGGATCCGGTGTTGCAACCCTTGGTATTCCCGGCAGCCCTGGTGTGCCGGAGTCTGTTATTTCCAATACAATATCCTTAAGCTTTAATGATATTGAAGGCTTTATAAAATTTATGGACGAAAAAGGAGATCAAGTTGCCGGGGTTATTGTTGAGCCTGTTGCCGGCAATATGGGCATGGTGCCTCCTGTTGAAGGCTTTCTTGAAATATTGCGGGAATATACTTTAAAATTTGGGGCAGTATTGATTTTTGACGAAGTCATGACAGGGTTCAGGGTGGCAAAAGGATCTGCCCAGGGCTTATTTGGTATAACTCCGGATTTATCCTGTTTTGGAAAGGTTATTGGCGGGGGGTTGCCCGTGGGTGCCTATGGTGGTGGCAAAGAAATTATGGAGAATATCGCTCCTGTTGGAAAAGTGTATCAGGCCGGGACGCTTTCAGGCAATCCATTGGCAATGGCAGCCGGAATTGCAACGCTGACAGAGCTTCAAAAAAAAGGTGTGTATGAAGCACTTGATAGTAAGACCCAAAAGCTTATGGCTGGATTGCAGTCTGCGGCAGATGATGCAAAAATTCCCTTTAAAACAAATCACCTGGGATCTATGGCAGGATTCTTTTTTACAAGTGAAAATGTTTATAATTTTGATGATGCTAAAAAATGCGATCTGGATCGGTTTGCAAAATTTTACAGGATTATGCTTGATAAAGGTGTGTACCTTGCCCCTTCACAGTTTGAAGCCTGTTTTGTCTCTTATGCACATTCTGACGAGGATATTGATCAGACCATTGCTGCTGCAAGACAGGCAATGGCTGCACTTTAAAATATAATGATAAATAAAATACATCTGATTGCTGCCTGTGGGACAGGAATGGGAACCCTTGCCTGTATTCTAAAAGAGATGGGGTATACGGTTTCCGGTTCTGACCAGAATGTCTATCCGCCCATGAGCGATTTTTTAAATGAAAAGGGAGTTTCACTTTTTACAGGATATGATCCTTCAAATTTAGATCACAAGCCTGATCTTGTGATTATCGGCAATGCCGTAACAAAGGACAATGTTGAAGCTGTAGCAGTATTGCAAAGGGGCATACCTTATTTATCAATGCCCCAGGCAGTGAATAAATTTATTGCAAAGGATAAAAAAATCATCCTGGTTACAGGTACCCATGGAAAAACAACCACCTCTTCAATCATGGCGCATATCCTTTTTGTGGCAGGCATGGACCCATCTTTTATGATCGGTGGAATTTTAAAGGATTTTAATTCAAGCTTTAGAATAGGAAGCGGCGAATATATGGTGATTGAAGGGGATGAATATGACACGGCCTTTTTTGATAAAGGACCTAAATTCATGCATTATGACCCTGAAATTACAATCATGACGGGGATTGAATTTGATCATGCAGATATTTTTACAGATATTGACCATATCAAGCGTATTTTTGCAACTTTTATCAAAAAAATAGAAAAAGACAGTCATATCATCGCGTTTAATAATAATGAAAATTTGAAAGAGATCCTTGCTGATTCTGTTGCATCGATTGACACTTATGGTGTACAGGCACAATGGTTTTTTTCCAACCATGTACAGCAAAAGTCAAAAACCTTTTTTGATGTTCAAGGCCCAGGCAAAAAGGTTTCCATTGAAACAAATATGGTGGGAGAGCATAATTTGTTCAATTGCCTTGCCTGTATTGCTGCGGCCGGTAAAATAGGCATCACTGATGAAAATATTATCAGGGCTTTAGAAACATTTTCCGGTATAAAAAGACGGCAGGAGATCCGTGGTATAAAACATGGAATCACTGTAATGGATGATTTTGCCCATCATCCCACAGCAGTAAAAGAGACGATTAAAGCTGTAAAACCATTCTATAAAAAGGGCAGGGTAATTGCTGTTTTTGAGCCCAGAACCAACACAAGCATGAGAAAATTTTTTCAGGATATATATCCTGATTCTTTTCTGGATGCTGATCTGGTGTGTATCTGTGAACCCGGAATCAAAAAAAACATACCTGACAAGGATAAATTTTCCATAAAAAAGCTTGTGGCGGACATTATAAAAAGTGGAATTGAGGCATATTCTTTTGAAAACAGTGATGCTGTTATAAGTTTTCTTATGTCAAAATTAAGACGGAACGATCTTGTTTTAATAATGTCAAATGGTGGATTTGATAATATTCACATAAACCTGCTTGAGAAAATTAAATGAAAAAAAATCTGATACTGCGTATAATCGGGATAGGAATGTTTCATGCTTTTTTATATTTATATCTTGTTCCTTTTGTGATTTATCCAAAATTTGGAAATAATGGATTTAAATTTGCGGTTGCTGTTGCCATTATTATTTCTATAGCTGTCCTGGGAACGCTATTTATTAGAAAAAAAAATAATAGGAGAGAAAAATGAGCTATATTGAGAAAATTGAGTGGGACCCCGGATATAGTGTTGATATTGAAGAAATAGACATGCACCAGAAAAAGATGTTTGAATTATTCAACCTTTTGATTGACAGTAAAAAATCGGAAATCGATGCCAAAGCATGCAGTAATATTATTTCTGATATAACCGAATATGGCAAATTGTATTTCAGCACAGAAGAAAGAATCTTGAGGGAAAAGGGATATCCTGATTTGTCAGCCCATTCAAGGACCCATCGTCAATTTATTAGAAATTCTATCAGTTTGCGACGCGAGGTCCTGGAAGACATAACAAATTTAACAGATGATGTGATCCTGGAATTAAGAGATTGGCTGATAAATCATATAATTAATTCAGATTCTGACTATGTTCCTTTTTTAAGGATCAATCAATATATAGAAGAATCAAAACATAAAAAATAATGTTGGTTATGCGTTTGAGAGATGATCATGGACAGGCTGGTCTATTCTTATACAGGCCGGGAATATCATGAATCAATATATGACATTTGATCTTGGCAGTTTATTTGAGCAACATTTTTTTTCAAACCTGGATTATTTTTTTGCCAGATCCATGGTCAAGGCTTTTGATGAAAAAGAACCCATTGTTCAGGCATCCTGCGCACTGGTTTCCAAATCATTGTTTGAGGGCCATATCTGTATTGATATCAAGACAATGTCTGATACTGTCAGGGCTGTATCAGAAACTAATAATGAGTTAATTAAATTTCCCGGTTTAAATTCATGGATCACTGCTTTGCAAAATTCCAAAATGGTTTCAGATAATATTCAAACGCCCCTGGTTTTAGATTCCGACCACAGACTTTATTTTTCAAAGTATTATGATTTTCAAAATCGATTGGCCCGAAATATTAGTCAACGCGTTTTATTAAAGCCCTCTTGCATGGACGAGACAGCTATTGATGAAATGCTTGACTTATATTTCTCCCGAAGTGATCAACATATCAAGCATCAGAGAAGTGCTGTAAAGCATACGATAAAGAATCATTTTACCATTGTGTCAGGTGGGCCTGGAACCGGAAAAACATACGTCACAACCATCATTAAAAAAATGTTTCTATGGTATGCAGAAAAAAATGCTCTGCCTGTTCCTAAAATAATTTGTGTTGCACCAACAGGGAAAGCTGCCTCAAAAATGGACAAGGGAAGTACCATCCATTCAATTTTAAGGCCATTAAAAAATAGTCCTGGATTTTATTATAATAAAAACAATATATTGCAAACAGATATGATTATTATTGATGAAGCTTCAATGATTGATATTTTACTATTGACCCGTCTTCTTGAAGCCATCCCCATGACGGCCAAAGTGATTGTTTTAGGTGATATTTACCAATTGTCATCTATACAGGCAGGATCTGTATTCAGTGATATCTGCAAAGCAAAAGGACTATCCTCCAACCTGTTTTCCCTTGATTATAATTTCAGATCAAAAGGGAAAACAGGAATTGAAAATTTATCAAAGGCAATCAATGCCAATGATGTGCAAGGCCTTGAATATATACTGACAACAGGCCGTTATCCAGATGTTGTGTTTGAAAGTCTTAATCATAAAGGCCGGCTTGACGATGCTGTTAATAAATATATCTTAGACGGATATAAATCATTTGTTACAGCAGACACGGTTGAAGAAGCGCTGAAAGAACTGGATAATTTTAAAATAGTGTGTGCCCATAATTCCGGAGAATATGGAACATTACAAATTAATCATGTTTGTGAAAATATTTTGCGGTCAGAGAATAATTTTGATATACATGATAAGCCAAAAAGGATCATCATGGTCAATACCAATGATTATAAAAAAGGCTTATTTAATGGAGATACGGGCATTGTTCTTGAAAAAAAAGAGGGGGTTAATACTTTTTTTAAATCTTTTGATAATAAGATAAAACAATATCGCGTATCAGATCTTCCCGGGTCTGACACAGCCTTTGCAATAACGATCCATAAAAGTCAGGGATCTGAGTTTAACACGGTTTTAATGATACTTCCTGACAAAATATCACCAGTTGTTACACGTCAGCTTTTATACACAGGTATTACAAGGGCAAAAACAAAAGTAATTATTATTGGAGACATAAATATTATTAAAAAGGCCATAAATTTTTCTGTAAAAAGAAATTCAGGTTTAGCCATCTGCCTTGAAAAAGAAATATTAAGATAATGATAAATAAATAAGAAAGAGAATATTTTGAAAAAAAACCAAACAATTTCTGAATTAATCTGGCAGTTTTTTTGTTCTGTAAAACTTGCTGTCTATACGCTTGTGCTTCTTGCAGCCACATCTGTTATCGGAACTATTATTCTTCAGAATGGAACCCCGGAACAATACTCAAGGCTTTATGGAGAAGCTTACTACAATCTGATCAAGATATTTAATATCGATGATATGTACCATGCCTGGTGGTTCTTGAGCCTCCTTGTCATTTTGTGTATCAATATAGTTGTATGCTCAATTGAAAGGATATCAGGTACATGGAAAATTATTTTTCCCAAAAAACTTAAGTTTAACCCGGACAGGTTTAGAAAATTGAAAACCCTTGAGGGATTTATCGTCAATAAAGCGGCTATATCTTTATCAGGGGGCTATGAACGCTTTTTATCCAAAACGATTGGAAAGGTCATAAAACAAGAGACTCAAACCGGCACCATTATGTATGCTGAATCCGGAAGATGGACGAGGATGGGTGTATATGTCGTGCATTCAAGTCTTCTATTATTATTATTGGGTGCCTTGATTGGAGCGGTTTTCGGGTTCAAGGCCAATTTACAATTAAATGAGGGGGCAACATCGGATACTGCCTTTATGGTTAAAACAAGGCTGCCGGTAAATTTGGGTTTTTCTATCAGATGTAATGATTTTCATGTAAAATTTTATGATACAGGCGCACCTGAAGAATTTAAATCAAATCTGACCATTATTGAGAATGGCAAAGAAAGTTTTACCAAAGATATCCTTGTCAACCATCCACTCAGATATAAGGGTATCAATATTTTTCAATCTTCCTACGGTTCAGGTCGGCCGGACAGCGTTGTTCTTGATATTATCAGGCAGTCTGATAAGAGCGTGACAAGCCATACCATTAAAATAGGAGAAGAAATTGGATTACCTGAAGATCAGGGTTTATTTAAGCTGGAAGGGTTTATGCCCCATTTTGATTTCAGGGGAAATAACCTTGGTGAAGCCTTTATCGGAAGGATAACTCAAAAAGATGCCAATAGTTTTCAAATTGCGCTTCCAACAAAATTTCCAACCTTTGATAAAATGCGCAAAGGGTCATTTGCCTTTGTTGTCAAAGAATTTGAACATAAATATTATACGGGATTACAGATCACAAAAGATCCCGGAGTCTGGTATGTTTATTCAGGATTTATTTTAATGATTATCGGGTGCTGGGTCACCTTTTTTATGTCTCACCAGTCGTTTTTTATTGAAATTGAAAAAATCAGTGATACTATTTCAAAAATAAGTATTTCAGGTACCAGCAATCGGAACAAACAGGGAATGAAACTTAAAATTAAAAAAATTGTAACAAAATTAAAGGATATATAATTCTTATGAACAGTTCCTTAGCATTATCTTCGGCAACATTTATTTATGCACTGTCATCTATCTTTTATATCGGGTCATTTTCCTTTAAAAAACAAGGCCTTGCAAAAATTGGCTTTATTGTTCTGATCATTGGGTTTTTAGACAATACCTTAGGAATTATTTTAAGGTGGATTGAATCCTACCAGATGGGATATGGGCATGCTCCCTTTGCCAATATGTATGAATCTCTGGTGTTTTTTTCCTGGACGGCTGCCATCCTTTATATTTTTGTTGAACTAAAATACAAGGAAAATATTATCGGCGTGTTTGCAACTCCAATAGTATTTCTTGCTATTGCTTATGCGTCTCTTTCTCCTGATATCAATAGTAAAATAACACCCTTAATCCCTGCACTTAAAAGCAATTGGCTCATTGCCCATGTTATTGCCTGCTTTTTAGGATATGCAGGTTTTGCCGTGGCATTTGGTTTCAGCATCATGTATTTTGTAAAGCCTAAAAACCCTGATGCAAGATCTATATTTGCAAAACTGCCGTCATTGGATATTATTGATGAATTAACGTATCAAATGGTGGTATTTGGATTTCTTTTTCTGACCATTGGTATTATAACCGGTGCTGTCTGGGCCAATTCTGCCTGGGGAACTTATTGGAGCTGGGATCCTAAAGAAACCTGGTCTCTGATTACCTGGATTGTTTATGCTGTTTTTTTGCATTTAAGAATGATGCGGGGATGGTACGGGGAAAATCTTGCATGGGTATCTATCCTAGGCTTTATGGCCGTTATGTTTACATATTTTGGTGTAAATTTTCTGCTTAGTGGACTCCATAGTTACGCTTAACCATGACTGATTATAATTTGCGTTTCTTAATTTTTCTTGACAAGAAAACAAGATATTAATATAGATTAACGCAAACTATGGTCGGTGTTGCAGATCGGCATAAAATTGCCGGCTGCAAAAGAATAATTCAGATTAAACTCTATTCAGGTTTTATTTGGATAAAATGGTTAAAGTATCATCAACATTTTAAATTGATGGAGTTTTCATGAGCGAAATAGAAAACAAAGCTGAAAATGGTTCCATGGAAAGTGCAGGGGAATGCGCTGCCGGAGACACAAAAGATGACAAGGGTTTAGGGCTCGGTGTCATCTTTTTTATTGTGGCATTTGTTGCTTGCTTCTTGTCCGGTACGCTGCTGTTTCCCAAATTGCTTTATTCAAAAAAAGAGCAACCTTTTAACTTTGATCACGCGCTTCATGTCGGGGAAGCAGGCGATTGCGAAACATGCCATTCTTTAAGGGAAGACGGTAGCTTTACCGGAATACCTAAGCTTGCAACATGTCTGGATTGCCATGCTGAAGAACCGATGGGTGAGACAGAAGATGAAGCCACCTTTGTAGAAGAATATGTAGCAAATGAAAAAGAAGTTCCCTGGTATGTCTATTCACGACAACCGGATTGTGTCTTTTTCTCCCATGCAGCACACACCGCGGCTGGTGGCATGGATTGCGTATCATGTCATGGTCATATCGGAGAATCTACTTCTTTAAGACCATATGAAGAAAACAGAATTACAGGTTATAGTCGTGATATCTGGGGTAAAAATATCTTTGGAATTAAAAAACATTCCTGGGATAGGATGAAGATGGATGACTGCGCTGCGTGTCACAAAAAGGAAACAGGCCACCAGGGTTATTGTTTCCAGTGTCACAAATAAGAAACCTAAAATACAAGAATTCAAAACTTTATAGAGGAATAATTTATGAAAGTTGACAGAAGAAGCTTCTTGGGATTGGGACTTGGTGCAGTTGCTGGTATTGCAGTTTCCCCTATTGGGATAAAACTGACAGATGATTCTTCCATCTGGACCCAGAACTGGCCATGGACTCCTGTACCCGTTGATGGGGAAGTAATATATGAAAATTCGGTATGTAGCCTTTGCCCGGGCAGTTGTGGCATAAACATAAGGAAGATAGACAACAGGCCGGTTAAGATTGAGGGGCGGGCTGATTATCCTGTAAATAATGGTGGCGTCTGCCTCCATGGAATTGCCGGTCTTCAGTACCTGTATGATCCTGCCAGGGTAAAAACCCCAT
>JAOZRF010000492.1 GCA_029940245.1 Desulfobacula sp. | reverse complement strand
ATATTGAAGTACAGCGGGGTAATTCATTGATTTCATGCCCGCAATGCAGTAGAATTCTTTATCATATAAATAAGTAAAAATTCGGCCTGACCAGGCAAAACGATCGCTGGGTTTTTAAACCTGGAGGAAAGTCCGAACACCACAGGACAGGACGCTCCATAACGTGGAGTCACGGTGACGTGAAGGAAAGTGCAACAGAGAGTAGACCGCCTAGGGTTGGTATATCCAATCCAGGTAAGGGTGAAACGGTGCGGTAAGAGCGCACCAGTTTTCCAGGTGACTGGGAAAGCTTGGTAAACCCCGTCCGGTGCAAGACCAAATAGGGAAATGTTTGAGGGTTGTCCGCCCAAGTTTTCGGGTAGGTCGCATGAGGTGTGCGGCAACGTACATCCAAGATGAATGATCGTTGATCTGTTCAAGGTAACAAGAGCAGATAACAAAATTCGGCTTATCAATCGGTCAGGCCGAATCTTTATTTTTAACTTTGGAAAATGGATTATGAATTTGACTTGCGATATATCCTTTAAGGAAAAAGCCAATATTTTTTCCTTTGAATACTTAAAATGTATTCTATTTATTTTTGAACTTGATGATGATGAGTATCTGTTTACAAAAAAAACATACTCAAAGCTTATTGCAACCTCGCACATCCTTGAAGATTTTTTAGATTTTCACGGGGCAAAAAAAAATAAGGAATGGGTATTTTATCGTGAATTATCTGCAACAATTCGACATCTTTCAATGGCTTGCCATTCCCAAAGACATATTATTAATCGGTTTAAATTTTATTCTTTTGAAGATAATCATCATGAGACATTTAAACTTGAAGCAATTGATACACTGAAAATTTTACAGCAATCCATAAAACTGGCTGCGCCGGTGATTTTAGAGGAAGCCCGTCGTCTTGCGATCAACATACCGTTTACCGGGTATGATCTGAGTTATTTTCCGGGGGTTTCATCTGTGCAGCAGCTGGAATACAATATCGATGATTTTAATTCAAAAGATCAGCAAAAAGAAAATTTGACCCGGATTTCCAGTGAATTTTTAGAAATTGTTAAAGATTTTGATCAGTTTGAATTTTATGAACGGTATGATTTAAAAAAAATAAAAGAACTTGTGCCGGATCAAATCAATGAGGTCATTGTCAGGCGATATGAAATGTTGATTCATAATATCCAGTCGTCCTTTGATTCCTATGTTGTAAATACAAAATCATCATCGGAAAATCTTAAACTTGAACAACTTAGAAGCCGTTTTTCCATTGTATTTCATATGCTCCAGGTAACGGGCAGCTTATTGCATTTTTATGAACGTCATATGTATGATATCGGGTTTAAGGATGTATATAAAACTGTCAGTGGATCTTTATCCGATGTTATAGATCCGGATGTTCTGCTGGATCGGGCCGTTAATTTCGGCTTGTTTTATGCCTGGAAATTTTTATCTTCAGGAAAAGCCCTGGCAGTAAAAATATTGAATGAAAATATGGAAACCGGGATAATTGAGGTTGGAATACCTAAAGATCGTGGATTTCACAGCCGCCCAAGTCTTTTGGTGGCTAAAATTGTTCAGCATTATGGTGGTGAAGTCAAGATGATTGTAAATAATGATATTTTTGATGCTGCAAGTGTCTTGGATATTCAATGGGCTGGTGGAAAAATAAAAAAAGAAGAAATCGAAATAGTTCAATTTAAAGGTGATTTGCGGGCATTAAAGGACCTGAAAATTCTTGCAGCAGAGAATTATGGAGAAGATCATATGGGTAAGGGAATTCCTTTGCCAAAAGAATTGTCTTATTTAATTTAAAATGAATCAATCCCAAAATTTTGCCATTGTTGTTGCAGCAGGTAAAGGCTTGCGAATGGGATCAAAAACCAGAAAGCAGTATCTTTGTCTGGACAAAATTCCAATTATCACTCGAACCATCATGGCCTTTGATGCCTGTGATCAAATCCACGAAATTGTCCTGGTTATTCCGGAACAAGACCATGACTATTGTAAAAATAATATTCTTGATCCTTTTGGCTTTGCAAAAAAGATTCATCTGATTGAAGGTGGAAAAGAAAGGCAGGATTCTGTCTTAAATGGCCTGAAAAGGGTAAAGGATAGAATAAATTCTGATAAAGAAGCAATTGTATTGATTCATGATGGAGTTCGCCCCTTTGTAAATCAGAATATTATTAAAGCGTGTATCCTGAAGGCCATTGAATATGGTGCCTGTATCCCTGCTGTTAAAATAACAGATACTGTTAAACAAGTCTGTCCTGATTTAAGTATTCAAAAAACAATAAACAGGCAGTTTCTCTATATTGCACAAACACCTCAGACCTTTAAGCTGT
>JAOZRF010000491.1 GCA_029940245.1 Desulfobacula sp. | reverse complement strand
GCTGTAAATGGGGAATGCTCTAAAAAAGTGTAAAGTACTTTTGAAGGATGCCAAAAAATGATAACCTTCCACGATTTTGACCATGATCAAATCAAACGCTGACATCTAAGGATTGGATCATATTTAAATGTCCAAATAAATAATAATGGCCCATGCTGGGCTACAAGACTGTTACTAAAGGGATATTGGCGAACAAGCTGGCAATGGATTCAGCCAGAAATCACACAACTTGATGATACCCCGACTCCCGGAAATCAGCACTAAAAATTTCGAGCTGTGCGGGTACCAATTATCTGCAGCGTTTGGCAAGGCAAATAGATCAAATGTAGCCTTCAATTTGTATTGTTAGATTACAAATAGCACGGAAATGCTGCTTCAAATCGGGTCAGCAAAGTGCTACCCGCACAGGTCGCAATAGTTTGGATAAAATTTGAAGTTTCAAATTTTATTCTTGACTTATGTTCTTTTATGAAATATCTATTTCACTAATATAATTTTGAAATTTAAATTTTGTAACAACCATTTTCTTAAGTGTATAATTTAAATTGGAGAAGGAGACGATAATGGACAACTGGAACATAAAAGGTGGTCAACTAAAGATATTGACTCAGATGGAAATTGAAGAGATTCACCAGCGGGCACTGGATGTTCTGCAACAGGTGGGCTGTTTTTTCGAAAGCGACAGAGCCCTTGATGTTCTCGCAAAGCATGGCGCCATTGTCGATCGTAGTACAAAAATCGTAAAATTCCCCCGAAATATGGTTGAACAGGCCGCTCGCCAGTGCCCTTCTTCAATGCTGCTGGCCGCACGGGATCCCAAGCGTGATATCCATGCCGAAGGGAACCGTGTTTATTTTGGCCCAGGCACTCTGCCAATTAAGGTTCGTGACCTGGAAACCGGCGAAATCCGTATGGGAAAGCTCACAGATTGTCAGGACTTCGCACGTCTTATTGACTCCCTGGAGTATGTTCACTTTTTTAAATCCATGATCATGCCAACGGATGTCAACCCCAAGTGCGCAGAACTTTATATGGTCGATGCCGCATACAACAATACCACCAAACAGGTTAGTTCAGTGCCCTTTTCTGCCCAGGGTGCGCTTGATCTATACAAGATGGGGGAAGTTGTTGCAGGTGGCATTGATGCCTTTAAGCAACGTCCGATGATGATCGTCAACATGCTGGCTGTTTCTCCGCTGCAATGGGGTGAAACCAATCTGGATATCATCATGGATGTGGCCGAAAAAGGCTATCCCATGATTATCGGTTCTGAACCCCAAGGCGGCACCACAGGCCCCACCCCGCTGGCTGGCCAGGTGCTCATGAATGTTGCAGAAACCTTGGCGGGGATTACCCTGGCACAGCTGGTCCATCCAACTGTACCGATTATGTGGGGTAATGTGGGATCCCTCAGCGATATGCGTTCGGGACTTTTTGCTTCCGGTGCTGCAGAACTGGGATTAATCAATGCGGCCATGAACCAGATGGCCAAATTTTACGGTTTACCCACCTATAGTACCGGCGGTATGTCCGATTCAAAGCTATCTGATAACCAGAACGGGATAGAAAAGTCCATTCAGTCCCTCACTGTGGCTCTGGCTGGAGGGAATTATATTCATGATGCCTGCGGACTCATGGAAAGCTGCCTTCTTATCAGCTATGAGCAATATGTTATAGATAATGAAATGTTGGGAATGGTGGCCCGGGTTCTTGAGGGAATTCGTGTTACGCCTGAGACCTTGAGTTTCGATCAGATTAAGGAGATCGGACCCCGTGGTAATTTTATGGGCCTGCGTCACACCCTGGACCATATCCGCTCAGAACACTACTTGCCTACGATTTTCGATCGAAGTACCTATGACACCTGGGACGCTAACGGAGCAAAAGACATTAAGGAAGCCGCCCGTGAAAAAGCCAGGGAAATACTTGAAAATCACCAGGTTGAGCCCCTTCCCCAGGAAATGCAGGACGAGCTGAAAGCCATCATCAAAAATGCCGAAAATACTTACGCTAAATAAATAGGAGACACATAAAATGTCGGAACAACTTATTGCCAACTTAAGGCAGGCTATTGTGGACCTGGACAATAAAAAAGCTGAAGAAACCGCAAAACAGGGTATTGCCAACGGCGTTAATCCCTTGGATATGATCAACCAGGGTATCCGTCCGGCCCTGGATCTTCTTGGGGAAAATTTTTCCAAAGGAACCATTTTTTTGCCCGAGTTGATGCTTTCTGCCAATGCTGCGGATGCTGCAGTTCAAATTCTTGAACCCGCACTCGTTGGAGGAAACTCTTCCCAGAACAAATTGGGGAAAATTTTGATTGTAACTGTAAAAGGTGACATC